>JBIKMF010000005.1:0-30839 GCA_044359425.1 Phycisphaerales bacterium | reverse complement strand
AACAGAAGTGGTGATGGTGCCCCTTCCCGGTCAGCTCGTACCTCGGCGACTCGCCCGGAATCTCCACGACCTTGACCTGGTCGGCGTCCGCAAGGGCCTTGATCGCGCGGTACACCGTCGCGAGCCCCATCCCGCTCACGCTCTCCTGGGCGTGGGCGAGGATCTCCTTGGGGCTCAGCGGCCGGCCGGAGCTGTGGAGCGCGTCCTTGATCGCGTTTCGCTGCTTGGTTTGACGTTCGGTGGGCATCGGCTTCAAGGGTACGTCACCCGCGCTCCGGAGGTTCTCCCCGGCCTCGGAGCAGACCGCCCAACAGCAAAGCCGCCAATGCCCGGGCCCCGGCACTCACCCAGAAGACCGCCGCGTACGCCGCCTCCACGCGACCTCCGCCGTCGAGCATCCCGCCGCCGAGCACCGATCCGCCCGTCTTGGCGGTTTCGTTCAGCGCCGTGTAGCACGCAATCACGACCGTCCGGTTCTTGGCATCCGTCGCCTCGAACTGCTGCAACGTCAGGCCCAGTTCGAACATCCCCCACATCACGCCCGAAACAAACTGCAGCGCGATCAGGACCTCGATCCGGCTGGTGACAAGCCACAGCAGCGGCAGCGGCACGATACCGATGCTCGCGACCAGCAGCGGCCCCAACGAACCGTGCCGTGTCGCGAACCGGCCCATCCACGGCTGCGCCACGCCCTTTCCGAAGTACCACGCGCCCAGCATCGCCGAGTACACGATCGGCGACTGCTTGAGGACATCGAGCATGAACGGATTCAGATATGGCTGCGCGATCTGCGCCGCAAACCACGCCGCCCCCGCGAACAGCAGGAACTTGCCCGTCCTCCCCCGCAACAGCACCCGCCCGATCTCCTGCGGAGCAAACACCGGCTCTTGCCTCGGTCCCGCCTCCGGTTCGGTGTACCGCAGGAGATGCCACACCGAGCCCATCCGCATCACCGCCGCGACACCGAAGAGCCCGGCAAACGCGGCCAGGCGAGGCCCCTCATCCGGGCCCACGAGCGTCATCACCCCTCCGTGCACGAGCAGGCCCAGCAGCGTCATCGCCTGGAGGTAGCGAGATCGTTTGCCGAAGTAACCACCCCGCACGCGCTCCGGGATCAAGTGGCCGCAGAGCGCCATCCACGGCGGGCCCCCCATCAGCCCAAACACCCAGTACAGCGTCACGGTGGCAAAGACCAGCACACCCGCCGCCCAACCAACCCCGGCATCCTCGCACAGGCCTCGAATCGCCGGCCAGAACACCGCGATCGCCCCGAGCGGAAGGTACATCAAGCCCTGCAGGAACGCCATCAGTGCAACGAACTTCACGTACGAGCCAAACCGCCGCACCAACACCTGCGCGAGCAGTTGCAGCCACGCACCAACCACGACCGGCACCGTCAGCACCAGCCCCGCGGCAACCGGCCCGAGACCCAGCTGCAGCACAAACGCCGGGATGAACGACTCCCCCACTCCCACCATCACGCAGTACAACAGCCCGTCCACCATGCAATGGTACAAGTTGCCGCGCAGCCGCCGAACCGGTGCCGCAGGAACGTGGTGGGGTTGTTGTCGAACGCTCAAGGCCGTAGCCGCCGGGGGGTCGCTCCCAGCGGTCACAGACGCCGCGACGGGGCCCCGATGGTAGGGCCAAGGCACATCTCAACGCGACGCCTAGACCAGTCGCGCCGTGGGCACGCCCATCGCCGCCGCGACCTTCATGATGAACGAGAGCGAGCTTCGCTCCGGGTGCCGCTCGAGCCTCGAGATCTGCGCCTGGTCGACACCCACCCGCGCCGCCAGCTCCTTCTGCGTCAACCCCGCGGCCTTGCGTGCCGACGCGATCTTGCTCGCCCCGACCTCTCGGAGCGCATCATCCACGTCGGTCCACTTCGCCGAGGCGTCACCTAGGACCGCCAGGGCCCGTTCCGCGGCCCTGCTCGTCGCAGCGTCCACCAGCCGGTTGTACTCCTCGATCGGAACAACGACCGCCGTCGCCACGCCGTCATGCATGATGCACGGGTGCGGGATCTGACTCATGGGATGTTCTCCAGAACGCAGGAGCGGCCCCCGTCGCTCAGCCCCGGGTGATCGGCTCGCACGCCGCCACCAGGAACCCACCGTTCGGCGGGAGCGAGGGATCGAACGCAAAGACAAGCACATACGGCCCGAAGACCGACCGGCGCAGGGTCACCTTGCCAGGAACCAGCACCGCCGACGAGTGCGCGAACGGATCCGCGTCCAGCCGGTCGATAAGGTCCGAAAACGCGGCGAGGTCCGGCCCGTTCAGCCCGCGGAGCGTCCGAACGACCTCGTCCGAGAGTCGCCACCGCCTGAATCGCTTCTTGGGCCCCGCCTTGGGCACGTCCGCCTCCACTGAGAGCAACGCCCCCGCCGATGACGGGAGGTGCGCTGCGTTCGACCTGTCGATGCCAACCAACCACGGCGGAATCTCCAAGTGTGCCCGGGACAATATGTCGTCCAGAACATACAGGGGATCCACTTGCGTCAAAATATGCCTCAAATTGACATATTCGACATGTGTCCCAACCGTGATATGGGACTGCACTACCTTACACACCACAAACAGCGAAGTCAACTCACCCCATAGCCTTCAAAATCGCCTGCAAGTCGTCCGCGACCTTGATCGGTGGATTGGAGTGTCGGCCCGTCGGCTTGGATGCGCCCAGGTCGTGGGAACCCGCCTTCATGTCCATGCCGGTGTGGTACCCGACGGTGACGTCCGGGTCCTTGAGCACATGGCCAGTGAGAATGCAGGCAATGGTCTCGTGGGGCTTGATGACCCCCTCGCGGACCAGCATCCGTGCCCCCGCGACCGAGGCGCCAGAGGCCGGCTCGCAGCCGAACCCGAAGCGGCCCACCAGAGCCTTGTGCTCCACGATCTCGGCGTCGCTCACGCTGCGCACCACGCCGTTCATCACGTGCAGCGCACGGAGCGACTTCGACAGGTTGACCGGACGGTTGATCTCGATAGCCGTGGCCACCGTGTGGGCACGCTCGTTGGCGTCGTCCATCCGCTTGTACTCCGCGGCCACCTTGGCGCGGTCGAACGTGCCCCGGAGCGACAGCGGGTTCCCCCCGTGCGGCTGCCAGCGAACCCCGAGCTCGTTGTACACCCGATCCAACGTGCGCGAGCCCTGGGCTTGAATGACCGCCAGCCGCGGGATCTTGTCCACCAATCCGAGGGCCTTGAGTTCGATGAACGCCTTGCCAAACGCCGAGCAGTTGCCGAGGTTTCCACCCGGCACGATGATCCAGTCGGGCACGCGCCAATCGAGGCCCTCGAGGATGCGGAACATGATGGTCTTCTGCCCTTCGAGCCGGAAGGGGTTCACCGAGTTCATCAGGTACACGCCCACCTGAGGCATGTTCTCGGCGATGTGCTTGATCCGCGCGAGGCAGGCGTCGAAGTCCCCCGCGACCTGAAGGGTCACCGCCCCGTACTCGAGCGCCTGGCTCAGCTTGCCGTAGGCGATCTTCCCGTCACCGATGAACACGAAGCACTTCATCCCCGTCAGCGCCCCGTACACCGCCAGCGACGCCGAGGTGTTCCCGGTCGACGCGCACGCGACCCGCGTCGCGTTCACCATGCGGGCGTGCGTGAACGCCGCCGCCATCCCGTTGTCCTTGAAACTCCCTGAAGGATTGAACCCCTCGTACTGAAGGTACAGCGCCCCACCCGCCATCGGATCCAGCCCCACGTCCACACCGAGCAGGTCCGCCCGCTGGAGATTCGTCCGCCCTTCGCCGATCGTCACGATCTGCGTCGGGTCGTTGTAGAACGGAAGCAAGTCGCGGAACCGCCACACGCCGGAGAAATCCAGCGCCGAATCGGTCGAAGGCCCCGAGCCCGCCGCGAAGCGGGGCCCCTTGGTCAGGTCGCGCCGTTCGATCCAACCGAAGTCCTTGTGCGGAAATCCGCTCCAGTCGTAGTCGACATCCAGGAGCCCCCCGCACTTCGGACACCCCACCAGAATCTGGGAAACGGGGTACTCCGCCGCACACTCGGCGTTCAGGCACCGCTGAACCGCCCTTGAACCGCCGGTGCGGGCAGAATCGCACGAAGATTGGAGTTTCAACTGGCTCATCCCCCATGGTAGCTGCGGCAAGCCAGCCCGGTCACCGATCCGCTACCCTGTACGGATCGGGAGTCGCATGTTCAAGAGTCGATGGAAGTGGTTGCTGGGGTTCTTGGCCGCGGAAGCGGTAGTCGCGTACGCGCTCTGCGCGGTGCTGCTGTGCACCAGCTTCAGCGACCTGCTTCAGGTCCCCGCCCAGCTCGTACACCCGGGGTACGCCTTCCCGGTCGCGGCGAGCATCGTCTGCCTGCTCGCGTTGCAGTTGGCGTTTCTCACGCCGGTGGCCTTCCCGATCCTGAAGGCCGACGCGCGGCCCGGTTGGGCACGCCTGCTGCTCAGCGGCTTCGCGGTCACGCTGATGCTGGTTGTTCCCCCCGTGTACGCCATCGCCGTCGCGTGCCAGTTCTTCGGTCTCGAGTTCAAGACGTTCCCGCTCGAACTGCTCTTCGAGGACTACCCGCAGATCACCCTGCTCATCGCGATGCTCGTGGTCGGACCGATCGTCACGCTCTTCCTGCGCCGAAAGTGGTCCGCGGGTATCCCCGTCCGCCAGAGCGTGCACATCGCAGGACTGGTCAGCGGGATTCTCGTCGCTGGCGCCGTGATGATCCCCGTCTCCGCACTCGAGACCCTCAAGGCACACAAGCTCGCCGCGGATGTCATCGAGGCGTTCGAGTCCAATCCGTTGCGCATCGCGCTCTTCAGCCTTCCGCTGGTCGGATGGGCCGTCGCCACCCCGCTCCTGATGCGGTTCGCGAAACGACACCCCGGCGATTCCGCCCTCGATAAGCTCGCCGCACGCCTGCTCCTCGGGACGGTCTTCGAGATCGCCGCGATCATCCCCTTCGACGTCATGGCACGGCGTCGCAACAACTGCTACTGCTTCGAACCGAGTTTCTTCGCGCTCATCGCCGCGGCGAGCGCCGGGTTCATCGTCTTCGGACCGGCGGTCTTTCTGATTGTCGGACGCCGGCGCGCCAAGGCGTTCAGCACGGTCTGCCCCGCGTGCGAATACGACATGTCGGGGTTCCCCCACGCGTTGCGTTGCCCGGAATGCGGGGCTGGCTGGAAGAGCCCGCCCAAGGACCCTGCCGCGTGACGCGATCCACACGTCATCCGTTGCTGCGCCCGATGCTGCTCGTGCTGCTCGTCGGCGTGCTTGCGTGGGTCGCTCACTTCACGGGCCCCGAAGATCTCCACGACGACGACCAGCTCAAGCCCGCCGCGTACGCGCTCGACATCATCCGCAACAACCGCTGGATCGTTCAAACCGACTTCGACAACAGCGTGACATCCAAGCCGCCGTTGTACCAATGGCTGGTTGCCATCGCCGCGCTCCCCCGCGACAAGGTCGACGAACTGGCGCTGTACCTCCCCAGCGGCATAGGGATCATCGGCGCGGCGTTGCTCGCCTGCTGGGCCGCCGCAGGCCGGTATGGCCCGAACGCGGGGCTCTGCGCGGGTGGCATTGTCATCCTCAACACGCTCGCCGCGAAACACCTTTGCCTCGCACGCACCGACGCCCTCTTCACCCTCACCGTGACCGCGACCGCAGTCGCGGCGTTGCTCGCGTGGGAACGCGGAGGAACCCGACGCTGGACCGTGTTCTGGCTCCTCGCCGCCCTCGCGACCATGACCAAAGGTCCCCTCGGACTCGTGCTCGGCGCGGGCGGCCTTCTCGCGGCAGCATGGGAGCGGAAAACGCCGGACCGGCCGACGATGCGCGGATCCCATCTGCCCGGGGTGCTCCTGTTCCTCGCGATCTGCGGCGGATGGTTCGCACTCGCGGTCATGGTCGACGGCCAGCCTGTCATCGACAAGATGATCGGCCGCGAACTCGTGGGCCACGCGGTCGCCGCGGAATCGGGCAAAGCCCCGTTCTCCCGGGTCTATCAGCCAACGCTCTACTTCCTCGCTCGCTTCCTGCCGTGGAGCCCCATCGCGGTGCTCTCGCTCATCCGCGTCTGGCGACGCCCGGCCGCCGCTGCCGAAGGCCGGCGGCTCGAGCGGTTCTGCCTCTGCTGGTTCGTTCTCGGCATCGTGATCTTCTCGATCCCGGGGCATCAGCGTGCGGACCTGTTGCTGCCCCTGTTCCCCGCCGTGGCGATACTGGTGGGCCGAGCGCTCGCCGAGCGGAGCGAACGCCTGCCGCGGCCGGCTCGGGTCGCCGCCTGTGTGGTCGCCTCCGTGGTCGGGATCGGCGCGATCGGCTGGTGGAACCACGTCGGTCGCCTCAAAGACGCCGACCTCATCCAGAGCCTCGAAGCCAGGAGCTTCGCGAACACGATCCTTGCGCGCGATGGTCGTGTGGAGTTTCTTCCCGACGCATCGGACCTGCAGTACTACCTGGGGGTCAAGCAGCCGACGGTCTCGAACGCCACGGCCGCATCGCTCCTCGTGGACGAGCAGGTGATCGTGCTCACACGCGATCCGAGCGCGTTGCGCGATGAACTCGCGCGAAAGTCGGTTTCCGCGGTCGAGATCGAAGGGCTGCCGACGGTTCGTGGCGAGACCATCGCCGCGTTCGTGCGGGGCCGCTAACGCATCGCGAGGAAGTTTCCGAGCAAGCGCGGGCCTTCCACCGTGAGGAAGCTCTCCGGGTGGAACTGAACGCCCTCGACGGGCTTCTTCGCGGGGGCCGCCCATACCCGTCGCAACCCCATCACTACTCGCCTCGTGCCGCCGGTCTTCTCATCGATCTCGTCGGTCCAGGCCGAGACCTCCCATCCGTCCTCGCCCGGGCGATGCACAGGGATGGTCTCGGGAAGCACGACCAGCGAGTGGTACCGCGTGGCCACGAACGGATCGGAGAGACCGGCGAACACGCCGCGGGAGTTGTGGTGGATCGGGCTCGTCTTGCCGTGCATGGGAACGACGTGCCGCGTCACGGTCATCCCGTGGCGATCGGCCATGGTCTGGTGGCCGAGGCAGACCCCGAGAATCGGAACGCGGCCCATGAAGCGGGTGATGACATCCCCGGACACCCCGGACTCCTTCGGCGTGCACGGTCCCGGTGAGATGATGATGTGCGTGGGCGCACGGCCGCCGTCGATCGTTTCAACGTCGGCGGCGGTGACCTCGTCGTTGCGGACCACGCGCAGGTCGCGTCCGATCGCGAGCGAGCGGTCGATCTCCCCGAGCCGCTGGACGAGGTTCCACGTAAACGAGTCGTAGTTGTCGATGAGCAGGATCACGGGCCAAGGATAGGGCCCGTGCCCCGGACATCACTTCGGCTGTTCGGTCGGCGCGGCAGGGGCGACGGGCGTCATGTTCGCGTCCGCCGGAAGTACGACATTCTGGAGGTTCATCTGGGCGATGATCGACTCGGTCAGGTCATCCGCCGGGACCCCGCGGATCACCGGGCGAGCGAGGATCTCCTGGACCGCGCCGGCGACGCTCTGCGAGGCGATCTTCACCTGATCCCCGCGCGTCACGATCACGTGCGAGTATCCACGCGACTGGGCCATCCCGTTGGCCGCTTCGACGATGAGCCGGTAGGCCTCGGCGACCTGCTGCGTGTTGAAGGACTCCACCGCCTGCTGGGCCGTAGCGCGGGATTCCTCGAACTTCTGGTTCTTCTGCATGAACTCGGCCTCGAGCGCCTTGCGGGGCTCCGTGCCCTCGGCCATCGAGAGGGCCCGCGTGCGGATGTCCTCGAGTTCCTTCAGCATCCCCCTCAGCTGGCTGTCGTACTTCTCTGCGTTGACGGTGTTCGCCTGCTTGTACTCGGCGCTCTCGAGCTTCCTCGCGATCACCGCCAGCACGTCGACCGTTGCAAGCTTGAACTCGCCAGCCATCGCGGCACCCTGCTCGGCGTGTGCGACCCGGCCAGACTGCTGCGAGGCCAAGCCAAGCCCAAGGGCGACGGCAAGGCCGGAATAAACTGCGATTCGTTCGAGAGTGGTCATTGGGGTTCCTTTCGGGGTGATTCTAGTAGGTTTGACGGCTGACGGGATGATCGGTTCCGGGGTACACTCCCCCTCCCTCTCCCGCTGAAACGGGGCGTTTTGGAGGGGGCGAACCACTACGGAGCCCTTGATCGTGAGCGATACCCACTTTCTTCGTCGACTGGCGGATGTGCTGGTCGGGTATTCCACCCAAGTAAAGCCGGGCGACCTCGTCGCCATCGCGGCCGAACCCGAAGCCATGCCCTTCGTGGAGGCAGTCACCGAGTCCGTACTCAAGGCCGGCGGGCATCCATTCTGGCTTCCCCGCAGCGAGTCGCTCACCGAGCTGCTGCTGGAGCACGGCAACGAAGAGCAACTGAGATACTGCTCGCCGATCACCCAGGAGATCGTCGAGCGGATCAACGTGCAGATCGGTGCCTGGTGTCAGATCAACACCAAGTACCTGAGCCAGGTGGACCCCAAGCGGGTCGCGCTGCACCAGCAGTCCCGCCGTCCGTGGTTCAAACGCTTCATGGAACGAGCGGCCACCAACGATCTTCGCTGGGTCGGCACCGCCTACCCCACGAACGCGAGCGCGCAAGACGCAGACATGAGCCTCCGGCAGTACGCGAAGTTCGTGTACGAAGCCGGGTACCTCCACACCCCGGACCCGGTCGCGGTCTGGAAGTCTTTCAATGAAGCCCAGAACAAAGTCTGCGCGTTCCTCCAGGGCAAGAAGGAAGTCTGCTTCCGAGTGCCCGCGGGCGAAGGCCCTACCGGCCGGCACGACGGCACCGACCTGCGCGTGAACGTGGACGGATCGACCTGGATCAACTGCTCGGGCCTGAACAACTTCCCGGACGGCGAAGTCTTCGCCGGCCCCAAGGGGGTCGACGGTCACGTGAACTACACCTTCCCCGCGGTGTACAACGGGCGAGAAGTTGATGGCGTGCGCCTGGTCTTCAAGGGTGGCCGCGTTGTCGAGGCCTCCGCAAAGAAGGGCGAAGACTTCCTCATCCAGATGCTGGACCAGGACGCCGGCGCCCGCGTGCTCGGTGAGATCGCGATCGGCACCAACTACGCGATCAAGCGCCATTCCAAGAACATCCTGTTCGACGAGAAGATCGGCGGCACCTTCCATGCCGCGGTCGGTGCGGGCTATCCCGAGAGCGGAAGTTCCAACGAGAGCGGCCTGCACTGGGACATGATCTGCGAGATGCGGCCGAACGCCGAAAAGGGCTGGGCGGGCGGCACCATCGAGGCGGATGGCCAGCTCTTCCATCGGGACGGCAAGTTCCTAACCGCTGGATGGCCCGGCAACTAACCGTTCGCAGACGGAGCTTTGTCTTTCCAACAAAAAGCCCCGGGCACGCGCCCGGGGCTTCTGTGTATTCGGATCGGATGCCGAAGCTTACTTGTCCTCGGGCTTGATGCCCATGCCGCTGCGGTCGGGGCTCGCGGGGCGGTTGGGCTTCGGCGCCGGGTTCGTCTGGATCTCGGCCAGCAGGACCTCAACGGCCTTGTCGATCTGAGGATCGCCACCGTTCAGCATCAACGCGGGATCATCGATGACCTCGATGTCAGGATCGACGCCGTGGCCTTCGATGCCCCAGGTACCGTCACGCTCGTAATACGCGAAGCGCGGCACGGTGATCCCACCGCCGTCGATCAGACCCGGATCGCCAGTGATCCCGACGAGCCCGCCCCAGGTCCGCGTACCGATCAGTTTGCCGAGCTTCACCTGACGGAAGAGCGCGGGGAACATGTCGCCACCGGAACCAGCGAGCCCGTTGATCAGCATCGCCTTCGGACCGGCGTGCCCATCCGGCGGCCAGATCCAGTCGTTGCCGTCACGCCGCGCCCAGTAGTTGAGCACGGGACGATTGAGCAGCTCGATGAAGCGGGTCGGGATCTGCCCGCCGCCGTTCCAGCGGTCGTCGATGATCAACGCGTCCATGCCGCGCTGGCCGAAGAACTGCCGGTACAACTCGTCCTGACCGTCAACGCCGGTGTTGGGGACGTAGATGTACCCGATCTTTCCGCCGGACTTCTCTTCGACGTACTTGCGCTTCGCCTCGACCCAGTCGCGGTAGCGGAGACCGGACTCCGATCCCATTGGCGTGACGAGCACTTCGCGTTCGGAACCGTCCATGCTCGGCTTGGGCCCGACGGTGACGCTCGTCACCTTCCCGGCGGTACCGAGGAACGCGGCCCACGGATCCTTGCTGGTGTCGATCGGCACACCGTTCACCGCGAGAAGGAACTCGCCCTCCTTCACGTTGACATCCGGCTTCGTCAGCGGGCTCCGCGCGTCGCTGTCCCAATCGCCGCCGCCGACAATCCGGGCGACGCGGTACGCCGAGGCCCCGTTCTCCGTCACGAGCTCGTAGTCGGCGCCAAGCAACCCCACGCTCACCGGGCGAGGAGCGGATTCGACGTCGCCGGGGCTCGTCACGTACGCATGACCGATGTTCAGCTCGGAGATCAGCTCCGCCAGCACCCAGGCCACGTCTTCGCGGTTCGAGCAGTCCTCGATCATCGCGCCGTACCGCTGCTTCATCTCCTCCCAGTTCACGCCGTGAAGCGTGGGCTCGTAGAAGAAGTCACGCTGCAGACGCCACGCGTCGGTGAAGATCTGCCGCCATTCCGTCTTCGGGTCAATCGTCACCCTCATGGCGTCGGTCGGCACCGAGACCGACTTTCCGCCGCCCGCCGACGCGTCGCAGATGGAGAACCCGTTCCCGCGGAACACCAGCAGCTTCTTGCCGTCCGCCGAGACATCGAACCCGCCGCCAGCAGTCACGGCCTTCTCTTCCTTCGAGTCGTCGGAGAGATCGAAGATCTTGATCCCGCCGTCGCTCCCACCCCCGCGGGTGTCGCGCCGGGAGTAGATCACCTTGCCATCCAAACCGGCCACCTTGCCAAAGGACCCCGGCAGCACGGGCAGGATCACGGCCCGCCGCTCGAAGCCCTCCAGGTCGATCTTCACGTCCTTCTTCGCTTCGGTCTTCGCGTCGGACGTGCCGGCGTCATCGGAAGACGGAGCCTTCTTCGAGCTGCGCGTCGCCTTGATCGTGCCCGTCGCGTTCGCCGACGTCCACGTGGCCTCGAGCGAATCGCCGCTCACCTTGCCCTTGATCTCCACGATGTTCGGACCCATGCTCATGGTGCACGTGAACTCACCAGTCTCCTTCGAGAACGTCCCGCCGGTGATCTTCGCCTGCCCCATCACTGAGACGCCCGTGCCCGTGATCGACCCGTCGCTCCCGAGCTTGAGCATCAGCGTCATCGGGATACCGCCCGCGGGCATCCCCTCCGCGTTCCCCGACGCCGTGCCCGACCAGGTACCCGAGATCCCATCGTCCACGACGGCGGTCTCGGCCGGTTTCTCGTCTTTCTTGTCTTCCTTCTTCTCTCCGTCTTCCTTCTTCGCCTCGTCCTTCTTGGCTTCTTCCTTCTTGTACGTCTCCTCGTCGGCCTTGGGCGCCCACGGGTTCTTCACGTCGGCACGCAACGGGGCCGCCATCAGCACCTCGTTGTTCGTGTAGACGTACGTGCTGTCCAAGTCGGAGTAGATCGGCGAGCCAACCGCCCGCACCGAGCGGAAGAACAGCCAGTCACCCTTCGTGTCGAACGAAGGCCCGCTGCTCGCGAACATCGAGCTCACCACCTGCGTCGACTTCCCTTCCTTCACGTTGTACACCCAGATCCCGCCGAGGCTCGTCCTCGCATCCGCCAGGTCGTACGCGATCCAGTTCGAGTCGTGCGACCACGAAACCGTCGGCGTCCCCGCCCACGGATCCGTCGCGATCGTCTTCAGCTCCCCGCTCTCCACGTTCACGAGGTGCAATCCACCCGCCTTATCCGTGAACGCGATGTGCTTCGAATCCGGGCTCCACGCCGGGCTGTACCGGAACCCAGGCCCGAGATTCGTCAGCTTCCGGGGGCCAACCGCCGCGGGCTTCGCCTCCGCCTTCGGTTCCTCGGCCTTGGCCTCGTCCTTCTTGTCCCCGTCCTTCTTCTCGTCCTTCTTCTCTTCCGGAGCCTTCGCGTCCGAAGAACGCACCCACAGCTCGTAGTCGCCGCTCTCGTCTGAGAAGTACGCGATCCACTTCCCATCCGGCGACCACGCCGGGTCACGCTCGAACACCCCGGCCGTCCGGCTCAGGTTCCGCGTGATGCCTTCCTTCGCCGGCAGCGTCCAGAGATCGCCACGGCCCTCAGCGACCACGCGCTTGCCCGAGGGCGAGATCGACGCGCCGCCCATGTTCTCCGAAGCATCCACCGTCCGAGGACGCACCGCCGGCCGATCCCCGGGGATCGTCACCTTCACCACCGAGTCCTTGCCGCTCGCAAGGTCGAGCAGCCGCAACTCCGCCCCGTACTGGAAAACAATCTCCCCCTTGCCCTTCCCCGGCCCGATCGACGGCCAGCGAACGTCGTAATCCTTGTACTGCGTCACCTGCGTCCGCGTCCCCGCGGCAACGTCGTACTTCCAGATGTTCAGGCGGTGCTCCGGCCCGTTGTCCGACAGGTAGTACAGCACCTTCCCATCCCCACCGGGCACCCACATCGGCAGCGTGTCCGTCCCCTCCCAGTCCGTAATCTTCTTCGACGTGTTGTCCCGCAGGTTGAACAGCCACAGATCCGTCGCCATCCCGCCGCGATACCGCTTCCACGTCCGCGTATCCGTCGAGTGCGGCGTGTACGCCAACCACTGACCGTCCGGCGAGATCGAGCCGAATCCGGCGTACGGCACCGGCAGCTTCGTCGGCAGCCCGCCCGACGCGCTCGTCCAGAGCAACTGCGACTGGCGCGAGAGCCCCGCCATCCCGTTGCCCATGAACAACAGCCCGCCCTGCGGCGCCCAGTCGCACAGCGTCTCACCCATCGGGTGATACGTCACGCGCGTCGCCACCCCCGCGCCCCCCGACTCCGTCACCGGAATCGTGTACAGATCCCGCCCGCCCTCGTAGTTCCCCACGAACGCGATCGTCGCGTCATCCGCGCTGAACCGCGGAAACGACTCCTGCCCCTGCGGACTCGCCACCGGCACCGCGACGCCGCCCTGCTTCGGCACCAGCCAGATGTCGTTCGCGTACACGAAGCAAATATGCGTCCGCCCAACGTCCGGCCACCGCAACATCCCCGCGTTCGGCTGTACCTGCCCCGCCGAACTTCCCGCAATCGTCGAAACGGTCCCGGCCGCGGCCAGAACGAGTGCGGCCAAGGGAGAACGCGCTGTCGTTGCTTTCATCTCAAAACCTCGCGAATCAGGGTCGCTTCGGACAGAATCCACTCATGTCGATCACGCCGCGGCACCCATGGCCACGGACCCACAAGGATGCCTCAGCCCGCCTCTTCCGCCGCGAACAGTGCATCCACAAATGCATCCGGATCAAAGGCCTGCACGTCGTCTGGCGTTTCCCCCACCCCGATGAACTTGACCGGGATGTCCGTCACGTCCTTCACCGCGATCACGATCCCGCCCTTCGCGGTTCCATCGAGTTTCGCCAGAAAGATCCCCGTCACCCCCGTCGCCCGGTTGAACTCCTCCGCCTGCCGCAACGCGTTCTGCCCGCTCGTCGCGTCCAACACCAGAAACACCTCGTGCGGGCCCCCCTCCACCTGCTTCGAAACCACCGTCCGTATCTTTGTCAACTGCCGCATCAGCGGGTCCTGCGTCTGCAGCCGCCCCGCCGTATCCAAAATCAACACGTCAACGCCCCGCGCCTTCGCCGCGGCACACGCGTCAAACGCCACCGCCGCGGGATCCCCACCCTGCGCCCCCTTCACCACCTGCACCCCCAGCCGCTCCGACCAGATCTCAAGCTGCCGCACCGCCCCCGCCCGGAACGTGTCGCACGCCCCCAGCAGCACCGTCTTGCCCTGCGATCGGAACATCTGGCACAACTTCGCGATCGACGTCGTCTTCCCCACCCCGTTCACGCCGGTCATCAGCACGACCGTCGGCCCCGAGGCCGCCCAACGCAGCGTCCGATCCTCCGCCGGCCACATCCGCTTCAACTCGGCCTTCATGTACTCCACGACCTGATCGCCCGTCGTGAGCTTGCCGTCCAGAAAGTCCTTGCGTATCCCCTCGATCAGCCGCCCCGTCGTCTTGGGCCCCACATCCGCCTGGATCAGCCGGTGCTCCAGCTCCGCGATCAGCGCCTCGTCGAGCTTCCGGCCCAGCAGCAGATTCCGGATGCTCTTCGCACCCGTGACAAAGGCCTCGCGGGTCTTCTCCAGACCCTGCTTGAGCTTCCCAAAGATGTTCTTCAGAAAGGACATCGTGGTGGCCTACGCCTGTGTTCCCGGCTCTTCGACAACCTCGGGCCGAACTTCCGTCCCGTGCGCCGCCTCCCACGCCGGGAGCACCTGCTTCAACACCTTGTCGAGCAGGCCATTCACGAACGCCGGAGAACGATCCGTCGAAAACTCCTTCGCGAGCTCGATCGCTTCGTCCACCACGATCTTCGGATGCACCTTGCCCTGGTTCAACTCAAAGTGCGCCAGCCTCAGGATCGCCCGATCCACCGCCGGCTGACGGTGCGCCGGCCACCCGGGCGCCAGCACCTCCATCACCTTGTCCGCGTCCCGCCTCGCGACGTACGCGCCCGACGCCATCTCAAACGCCCGGCGGCGATCACGCACGCTGAACCCCTCCAGTTCGTCCAGCCCCAGCCGGATCAGGTCCGCATCCTGATCACCCCGCGCATCGAGCTGAAACAGAGTCTGAAACGCCAGCCGGCGTACCTCGTGAGGGGTCGCGCTCATGTTGATTTGGCCTTGGTCTTGTCGTTCGGAGTCACGCCCATCACATACCCCTTGCCCTTCCGCAGCGCGGCCATCCCCGCCAGCGTCTCCAGGGCCGCGACCATCGCTTCTTCGCCCTTGTTCCCGTGCCGCCCGCCCGCCCGGTCCCGGGCCTGCTCCACCGTATCAACCGTCAGCACGCCAAACGCCACCGGCACGCCCGTCATCATCGGGATCGAAACAATCGCATCCGCGACCGCCTGTGAGATGTACCGGTCGTGCGAAGTCTCCCCCTTCACCACACACCCCAGGCACACCACCGCCGCGAACCGGCCCGATTCCGCCGCCGCCTGCGCCAACGCCGGCAACTCGAACGCCCCAGCCGCCTCCACCACCACCGGCCCGCCCTTCGACCCAAACCGGGCCCGATAGGTCGCAACCGCCGCGTCTCGCAGCGCAAAGGTAATCGCCTCGTTGTACCGGCTGACGATCACCGCAACAGAAGGCGCACGGGCGGGAGTTGTTCGGACTCGTTTGGCCATCTTGGGGCACGATGGTAGACCCGACAACCCCCCCCCGATTGACCTTCCACCCCGACACCCCGAGATGACGAACGCCAAGTCCCGGGCTACACTCCTCACCCGGCCGCGAAAGCACCGGGAACGCGAATATGGGGCGGTAGCTCAGCTGGTAGAGCGCATCGTTCGCAATGATGAGGTCGGGAGTTCGACTCTCCTCCGCTCCACTTGGATAACTCGGCTGAATACAGGCGTTTCTGTATACCTCTCCCTCTGGGAGAGTGCGGCTGGAAGGCGTCGGATTTTGGGTATGTACCCAAACCGGCACCGGAGACCGCACCATGCAGACTCCCGCTCAGCCCTCCCCCTCACTCCGCTTTTTCCCCGGCGTTCGGGTCCCGAAGTACCGGGAGCACGCCGCCTCCGGGCAGGCCCGCGTCACCCTGAGTGGGAAGACGTACTACTTGGGCAAGTTCAAGTCGCCAGAGAGCGAAGCGGAGTACCGGCGCGTCGTCAGTGAATGGCTGGCCATCGGCTGCCGCCCTGCCGGTCCCCAACCCGACCAACTGACTGTTGTTGAAGTTCTTGACGCTTACTGGAGCGATCTCCAGACGCAGGAACCCTCTGCAAGCAAACTCGATCAGGCACGGCGGGCGATTGGGCTGATGAAGACCCACTGCGGGACCATCGCATCTGCCGCCGACATCTCGCCCGCGACGCTTCGCGCGATCCAGCGTGCGCTCACCGACAAGGGCAACAGCGTCAGCACCGTGAACACCCGAATCAACAGCATTCGCGCCATTCTCAAGTGGGCCAAAACCGAAGGGCTGATACCCGTGGATGTGTACGAACGGTGTAAAGACATCGGCCCGGCCTCAAAGGTGAAAGGAGCGATCAAACGCCCACGCCGGATGCCGTTGAGCATCGCCGAGTTTGAGAAGGCGATCGCCGTATTGCCGCCGATGATCGCCGACATGGCGCGGCTCCAGCAGCAGGCGGCGATGCGACCCGGCGAAGTGTGCTTTATGAACTGGGCAGACATTGATCGCGATGACCCAAAGGTCTGGTTCTATCTGCCCGGCAAGCACAAGACGGACTATCTCGGAATCAAAAGAGAAATCCCGCTCGGCAAAGAGGCGCAGGCGATTCTGAGCAAGTATCTGCATCGGCTGCCAAGCGTTCCGATCTTCTCGCCACGCGAGAAGGAACAACAGAGGCTGCAAGAGGTTCACGAGCAGCGTGCTACCCCTATGACGCCGAGCCAGCGCAAACGCGCGGCACGTGCGGCGGCCCGGCCAGACGACCGCGAGAATGCGCCGGGCGACGGATGGCGTGCCGATTCATACCGCAAAGCCATCCAAAAGGCACTCAAGAAGGCGGGGTTGCGCCATTGGTTCCCGTACCTGCTGCGCCACACGGGCGGCACCGAAGCACGGAGGAAGCATGGACTTGACGCAGCGCAGGCACTTCTCGGTCACGCCGACCGGCGCACAACGGAGCGTTACGCACAGGTGAATCGCGATGTACTCGCGCAGATTGCAGTATGACTTAGGATCATGCCGCACAATGCACACACAATCGCGAATGGCCGGTAACTTAGAATCACATATTTTTCAACGCTGACGACTTGACACGTTGTGAGCAGCGTTGAGAATACTGGCGTCTGCTCGTTCTGTTTGGCAACGAGCACGCCGGAGGCCAACAAAGCCACGGCGGGATGAGCGGGACCCCGTCGCAGCGGGACACTCGCCATCCAGCATGACCGCATCAAGCGTTGCGGCATCGGCCACCATACTGGTCTGGATCAACAAACCAAAGGTCTGTTGATCCGCTGTCTTTGAGACTCGCGCCCGCGATGCGTTCGCGGCGAGACTCTCGGAGTGTGCAGCGATGCCCCACGATGATTCCCGTGTCCGTTTTTTTGCACATGATGACTACCTGACGCTCAAGGAAGCAGCCCGCGAAGCGAAGGCCTCCATCCCGGCGATTTACCGCTGGGCGAAGAAGGGGCTGGCTCGGTCCGGCGGCAGGCGACTCCCGCTTCACTGGGAGAAGTCGGCGACGCTCGTTCGACGGAGCGAGTTGATTGAGTTTCTCGCCGCGATTCGCGCGGCAAACCCGCAAGTCCGCACGATGCCGCCAACTGCATCACAGCGGAGTCGGCAGATCGCGGCTGCCGAGGCGAGGCTTGCTCTCGCACTCAAAACACGGCGGCAATGAGAAGCGTCTGAGTTGTCCCCATAGGGGACGGTCCCCAAGCGCAAGCGCATAGCAGTCTTTACTTTTGTAGTTATTACAGGTTGGTGCGCCGCCTCTCGGCGGCTTCACCGCAACCGACTGGAGTTCCGCTCCGCTTCACTCCAGATCGGTGGCGGTGAAATCCTCAGTACACGGAAGCGGAGAGGACACATCCCACAATGGTCCGTAAGATTTATCTGCCCCCATTTCCTGATGAACCCGGCGACGACGTGACGTTTATCCCCGGCACCGACAACAGGTACGGGATGACCAAGAATGGCAACGCCTACCGCGTGAACGGACAAGATGTACTCGAAGTTGGTCAGGTGCCGCTCAAGCCGGAATGGCCAGCCCATCGGCGAGAGTTCTTTCGGCTCCGGATTCGGCTGAAAGGAGACCCCCCGAAGCCCGAAAGACCGTCGCACACAGTGGCGTTCCTGATGATCCTGACATTTCGCCATGGCGACTGGCCTGAGTACGAGACCGGGAAGTGGCGAATCAAGCACAAGAACAACGACAACCGCGACTGTCGCCTTTCCAATCTAGAGATCGTCGAGGGGATTCCCCGCAAACGCCGGAGCCGCCTTACCTACACCGAGGAGGACATGGCTCTTTGTCTGCTGCGGAAAGCACCGAGAGCGGGTTGGCAGTTCACGGACATCGCAAGAGTGCTCAACGTGCAGGCGAAAGTGCTGGAGCAACTAGCAGAGTGCTTGGAAATCGAGCGTGAGCAGGGCAAGAAGGTCAGTCTCAGGTACCGGTCGCCGAAGTAGAGTGCATTGCAGTGGACTGCCCTCTCGCGCGCGCCCGCGTGCGCCCGCGAGAAGCGGTTCACCCCCACATACCGCGCTCGCAACGGAGAGCCACCCACCCGCAGCATGCGGCGACCGGGGGGCCATTGATGGGTGGGTGGCAGAGGTGCGCTATGGACTGAGGGCGTTTCGGGCGGTCAAGTCGAATCTGTCTTGGTAGCCTGCCCGCGCTTGGTGACTGGCATCGCGACTTTCCCGTTGTGATCTGAGAATCCCCACAACGCTCGATCAAGCGTACGCAGGTCGGTCTTGGCCTCCGCTGCAATCGACCGGCAAGTGTCGGTGTACTCCGCCCAGACCGCAGCCCAGTCTCGCGGCTCGTCGTCAATGCCGAGTGACCAGAACGCCCGCACGTCCATCATCGGGTAAGGATCACGGTGGCACAGGTGCAGGATCGCGCTGGCGGTTCGGGGTTGGACGCCCTTCAAGAGCGTCAGCGCGCTCAGACGCAGTGACTCGACCGGCGTCGTGAACGCGAACCGAGTTACCGCTTCGACCGTGGCCGCGTCGTTCTTCTCGTGGTGCTTGGCCGGGCGCGGACTCTTCCATCGTGCAATCGCAAGAAACTGGGGCCGGGTCAGGTAGCCCTGAGCCTTCGCCGCTGCGCCGATCTCGACAGGCTCCGTGTCGCCCAGCGGGTACGTGTACGCCTCCGCCCACCGGGGGATTTCGTCGAGAGGGAACCTGAGGCGGAAGTGGGTCATGCTCAGGGGCAGCGTATCGAGATTGGCAGGCTCGGGGCGCACGCACGCACGCTCGTCGGCACCCGCCGTGGTGGCGACATTCCGGCTCCGGGACGATCAGACGCGCGAGCCGGGGCGGATATTGGACCCAATCGACGCCACTCGGTGCGATCAGATCGGCCCCCTGCCCGTTTCCTCCCTCCCTGCGGCCCATTAGAGGCCGTCTGCCGCGTTCGCTCGGTCGCGGGCATGGCAAGGTGGCACCCAAGCCTCTCCAAAGCCTCCAAAGCGATTCCCGGAAGTTACTGGACAGACACCAGCCCCGACTTTGGCCGTCCGTTCTTGGACCCGTCGCGTGGGCTTGCGCAGTTCGCCGAAACGGTGGCCCGCCGGTCCGGCTTCACTTCGCTTTGATCTCCCGAAGCGAGCAGAAGCGATGGCTCGGAAACTGGGCTTCCGCGATCTTCCGTGCATCACTGCTCGACTTGGCGTCAATGGTGATGGCGAGTGGACGCTGCTTGGAATCTTTCAGGCGGACTTCCCACTTCCTGAGCGTGCTCATGGTGCGTTTCCGATGGTCGCGTTGAGTCGTCCGAGTTTGCCGCGCTGCACACGCGGTGCATCCAACAGTCTGTTGGTTCATGTCCCGAAGTCTCGGCGACATCCCCGCGAAGGCCGGGTCACTCCAACCCAGCGCGCAAAGCGTGACTAAGCCAATGATCGCTGTCAATGTTTGAGATGACATCACTTCGCCTTCCCCGCTGCGCTCGGCGGATTAGGCTTCTTGATCTGGTGAAACTGCTCTCGCTTCGTCACTCGCTTCGGTTCCGCGAGCGGCTTTCCGTTCTTGAGTACCGAGACTGTCGTCCGTTCTTCTCCGACTGCGGCGGGCACACTGGGGTCGTCTGGGAACGTGAAGGTGGTAACGGACTCGGTCTTCGTCGTCAGCGGCCCGTCCGGCGCGGATTGCGTGCTGTCTGACGTGATCGTGAGTGCCGCCGCACTCGTTGAGAGCGATGGGGTGAATCGGAATGCACCTGCGCCGCCGGACGGCTTGCTGACGCCATCACCAATCGGCATCGTGTCGAACCAATGCTGGGATGCGAGCGGCGTGCTCTGTTCTGCTGGCGTGACCGTGACAAGTGAGACGAATGTCTTGCGATCCGCACTCAGCAACCAGAACTGCCTGTACCCCGTTCCATCCGCCGATTCATCCGCCGGAGCAACCCGCGCCCAAACTTCTCCGCCCCTTGCGATATGGTCATCCACCGGCGGCGGCGTGAACATCGTGTACTTCGGAGCCGCTGCCTTGCCAGCCGCTTTCGTCGCGTTCCGCTCTTGCGCTTGCTGCGCAGGCTTGTCCGCCTGCGCCAGCAGCATTGACACCGATAGGTCGCGAATCTTCGCCTTCGTGCTGGGCTTTGCGACGCTCCGCCATTCGCTCGACTCGTCCGGTTGGAGCATCCACGCATCAACTAGCCGTCGCGCTGCTTCGCTTCTCTGCGGCTCGTTCAAGCCCTGCAACGTGCTGACCTGATCGGGCCACGACATTCTCATCGCGGCTACTTCGCTCGTTGCCCACCGCTCTGCATTGTCTCCCATCGCCCACCACACCAGCCCGATCACGATGGCGATGGCCAGCATGACACCACAGCCGAGTTTCTGAGCGAACGTCGCGGGTGCAGGTTTGACGGATGTGGACTCGGTTTGGGGTGCAGGATCACTCATCTGGATGGCTCCAATGGCTCCCGGAGGGGATGGCAAGTCGTTTTGGGAACAACCATTGTACCGGCTTCTGTCAGGGGGTGTCGAAGAAGCCCAAACCCAAACCCCGCTTCACCAAGCAGCCGCTCCAATCGGAGGGGCATCGGCAGTTGAGCGCGGCTCTCCGGGCACGCACGGAAGAGTTGGGGCTGACCGTCCGAGCACTGGCCGACCGATGGGGCCGATCTACGACGACCACGCACAAGACACTGCGTAACCAGCGGCGCATCGACTTCTTGGAGTACATTGATCTGTGCGCGGCACTAGAGATTGACGATCCGATGCAGTTTGCCGAGCCGTTCCGCGAAGCACACCGCGCGGCTGCTGCGCCACCGCCGCCCCGTCCCCGCAAGCGTCGGACCTAGCACTCACCTTCCGCATGTGGTCCAGCGTCACAGGATTCTCCGGTGCTGAGCCGGAAAGGCGTTGCCAAGTCGGGATGATGGCGATTACGGCGGGGCCGAGCGAACCCGGCGCGGTACTCTGTGGGCATGATCCACGGTTGCCTCCGAGATGTTGCCCATGTGCTGCCGGACGGCGTCATCCTCCCCGATGACCCGCCGGAGTGGCTCGCTTCGCTCATGGAGCCGTGGGACAAGTGGGCTGTGACAGGCATTCATCCACTCGTCCCGTTCGGCGACGAATGCGCACTCTGCTATCGCTCATGGAGGCGCGCATACTCGCTCATGCCAAAGTCTCAGGCGGAGTGGACAGTCCGCGTGCAGGATGACCCGCCACAGGTCGATCACGAAGGCGCGACATGGGATCAAGGGGTGCGCGGACTGCCGCGTCGGTTGTTCGAGTTGCACGCTGTGGATGGCGACGGTCTTGCGGGAGACGTGCCACCGGTGCGGGCAGTCGAGCGACAACTCTGTATCGAACTGGCCGCGCTGCTGACGTTCGAGACGCCGCGATCATGGCCGGACTCCGCCCGAGTCGAACACGTCCTACGCATCGCAGAGTGTCGCGGATTGCTGCACTGCTTTGCGTGCGGCCAACCAGTCGGCTGGTGATCCAACAGACCGTTGGTTCGCTCAGCCGAAGTTGTTCGCGACCAACCGAACATCCTGCTCTCGTCACCAATCAAGGAATCGCCCGGGGTTCGCGAACTCTGGCGGCACCGCGCTCATGGTCAGATACCCGTTTCGAGACTCGCCGGTGGTCGTCTTGAACCCGCCCCAACGCTCGAAGAGATCGGGACGGACGAAGTAGTTTGACGGTGCCCTGAACTCGCCGATCGGCACGCATCGCTCGCACCGTCCGGACTGCCCCCGCTTCGCTCGAAGCACGAAGTCGCTGGTGCCGCGAGACTGTCAGCAACTCGCCCGCGCACGCTTGAGACCCGCAAGCACCCCGAGCGCAATCTGACACACGGCCTTGTCCGGAATCGAGGTTAGCTGAGCCTCCCCACCCGCTGCCACCGCCCCCAACGTGTTCTTCGGATCGTCGGCGCGGGCGTCTAACAGCCAGAGGCTCACACGCCGGACTGCTCCCACAGATGCTCCCGCCCGTGTGCAATTCGGGTGAGCAGGAACGGGCTCCGGTGGGTACCATACCTAACGGATGGCGTTCTTCGGAATCGCGCCAAGTCGCTCTGTGCGGCTTCACTCGCCGCAAACGGTCGCAAATAGATGGGCTCGGAGTTTCACATGGACCAACAAACCGCTGGACAACTCGCTTCCCTTTTGGGCGGGGAGGCATGGGAACGAGCAAGTGAATGGGTCGTGTCGGTAGAGAACTGAACAAGCGCATTCAAGACCACAAGCCCATCGACTTGACGTTTTGGAAGCAGCCGTTCGATGCCATGATTGAAGAGATTCGCGAGCGGAAAGGCCCGTGACCGTGACCGATTCACATCAGCGGGATTCAAGAGTCGATTTGAGCACCGTACCGACGACCGCGCCTTCGGACGCTGTGAGGTAGCACAGCGGCGAGCCATTGCGATTCGGTCGCCACCACCAGATCGCGACCCTTCGTCCGCTCGGGAGGACACCGCTGGAACGAATCAGGTGCTGTCCGGCGGACTTACCGCCCTTGCTATCGAATGGCGTCGGAACGTGCTCCCAGCCAGAGTGCCCCGTGAACAACTTCGGCACTCGATGCCATCCCCGACCGTGGCCGAAGACGACTTCGAGGCGCGGGCAGTTGTCGAGCACGTTCAGCCAGACCTGCTCGCCAAACTCCGGGAGCAGTCGCTGTGTTGCCGGGCAACACTTCGAGATGCCGACTTTCGTCGCAAACGGCGACACATAGTCCGTGTGGCACGCCAGTCCCGACTCGAACGGCGTTCCCAGCGCGTGCAGGAATGCCTTGTACCGGTCGAACCAGAGCGAGTAGGCGTTGCCCAGCGTGAAGTACCCCTCCATGCGCCGAACGGCTTCACGGAGCCTGTCGTCCGTGAGCGTGCCGTCGCCCCAATGAAGAAATCGCTGCCGCGTGTCTACCAGCGGCTGCCGCCCGGCAGATGCCGTTGGCTTCGTCCAGAACTCGTCTTCGGACGGGTTCAGCCCAGCCGTAGCGATCCGGGCAGTCCGCCAGTCGCCGAAGGCAAGCACCGGCGTGCATTCCGGGTCGATGTCAGAACATCGCTCCCGGTCGATCCTGAGACGTTCCCAAGCAGTCCTGTACAAGTCGGGCATTGATACGTTCACGGCGGATTGAAGCCCTCCTGAACGGGCCACGGGCGGCGGGTGCGGCCCTCCGGGCGGTATTCGGGCGCACGTTGGGCCGGAGCCGCCCCAGTGGCGCGTAGAGCCTCAGCCAACCCCGCTTCCCCGCCCCACTGATCCACCGGGCTGGACGCCCTCCCGCGACTACCCAAACGACTACCCAAACCGTACCCAAGAAATGCGAGAATCCCCGAGAATCAGCGCACCGGAGTGAGAAGGGTTGAGAATGGCTCTTTCCCGCGATAAACTACTGAAAATCAAGTGCCTTCCATGCCGCCACCACTGTGGCGACCGGGTTATTCGCAATGATGAGGTCGGGAGTTCGATTCTCCTCCGCTCCACTTGTCCGAAATCTCACGCATCGCCGGGTCATCGGCGGGCTCTCTCCGCAGCCCCTCCCACGCCCACCCGCGATCCCCACACACCACCCCACCGCCCCCCTCCATCGCCCACGCGATCGATCCTCCATTCCCAGAACCCCCCGCCCCTCCCCCGCGAATCTCCCTCCGACCACCCGGAGGACCACATGATCCGCGTCACCATCGAGAAACTCCCCGGCGGCGATCCCTCTCGCTCCTCCACCATCGCTCGCTTCACCCTCTCCAACACCGCCGAAGGCTCCGCGGACACCCGCATCTACCTCGCCAAACTCCTTGAAGCCAACGCCGGCACCACCGCCGAAGCCGTGCACACCACCTTCAAAACCCACCGCCTCCCCGGCGAAGGCGTTCTCCGCCTCTGCCACCGCGCCCTCTCCCGACTCCTCGGTGACGCATGACCACCATCCTCTACGCCACCGACATCCACGGCGACACCCGCGCCTACGACGCCATCGCGCCCCTCTGCCACCACCACTCCGCCTCCATCTTCATCAACGGCGGTGACGTCCTGCCAAAGGGCCACGACATGCACACCCAGCAGGCCCGCTTCATCGATCACACGCTCCCGCCCCTCCTCGCCCAATGGCACGCCGCCGGCATCGCCTCGTACTGGATGTTCGGAAACGACGACCTCGCCGCTCTCCTCCCCCGTTTCCTCCTCCAACTCGCCAACTCCCCCTCCGCCTTCGAGATCCATTCGCGCTGGCTCCCGCTCACCAACGGCCTCTTCATCCGAGGCAACCCGTTCGTCCCCGACTACCCCTTCGGCCTCAAGGACTGGTGCCTCCGCGACCGCCCCGCATCGCCCCCCGTCCCCACCCGCGCACGCAGCGTCATCTCCACACCCACCGGCTTCAGCACCATCCCCTCACCCGCCGACTTCTTCAACGCCCGTCCCACGATGCGCGAAAACCTCGACCGCATCACCGCCGACGCTCCCCCCATGGATCGCGTCATCTTCGTCGGTCACGCCCCGCCCTCCACCCTCGGCCTCGCCTCCCTCTGGACCGGTCAGGACGTCGGCTCCGGCGCGTTCCTCGACTGGATCCACGACAACCAACCCCTCCTCACCCTCTCCGGTCACATCCACGAAAGCCCCGAAGTCGGCCTCGCCCTCACCGGTCGCCCCATCCACACCGCACTCGTCGGCCCCACCACCTGCCACCAACCCGGTCAGGAACTCCCCCACCGCCTCACCTACTCCACCATCCACATCGACCACGACTCCTGCCACATCCAGTGGCATCAACACTCCCTCATCCCACCAGCGCACTAAGCCGCGGCGTCCGGACACCCATCATCCGAACGCCGCTCGGTTCGCTCTCACCCACGCACCACCACGCGGCCCTTTTCCTGCGAAGCCCCCCGCGCCTACTTCGCTTCCCCCGCCGCGCTCCCGCCCCCCGCCTCCACAAACCGCTTCAGCGACTCCCGGTAGTGCTCCAGGGCCTTGTCCTTCTCACCTTTTTGCTCCGCGATCAACCCCAGGTAGTAGTGAACCACCTGCGGGCTCGGGTTCAGCGAGAGCGCAGACTCCAGCACTCCCCTCGCCTCGTCCACTTTCCCCATCCTGAACAGGCACGCGCCGTGCAGTTGCTTCCCGCGCCGGTGCTCCGACTGCGCCGCCAGCACCCGCCCCAGAATCGACTCGCATTCCTCGTACTTCTCCGTGACGAACTCGATGTCCGCCAGATCCAGCATGATCTCCACGTTCGTCGGGTCGAGCGCAAGCCCCTTCTCGAGCTCGCCCTTCGCCCCCGCGTACTGCTTCTTCTCACGCATCAGGTGCGCGAGCGCGCGGTGCGCCGACGCCGCGCTCCGAGGCGACCCGTGCTCCGACGCCTTCGCCGTCAGCCGATCGCCAAGCTCCTTCTCCGTCAGCTTCCCCAGCGCAAACCGCACGTACGCGTCCAGCGTGTTCTTGTAGTCGCTCCCGTGAAGCGAGATCACGTTGCTCAGCTTCCCCTCCTTGTCCACCACAATCGTCGTCGGAAACGCGATCAGCCCCAGCTTCCCGTAGAACGCCCGGTCCGCATCAAACATCAACTCCGCCGTGATCTTGTTGTCCCCGCGCAGCTTCTCGAAGTACGCCTTCTGCACCACGTCCGCCGTCACGTGCACCAGCTTCACCGGCTCACCCGCCAACGCCCCCACCACCCCCTGCGAATCCACCGCCGCCAGCTCCGACCTCTTCTGCTCCGCCGACAGACACACGTACACCACCACGTTCCCCTTCAGCCCCTCGCTCTCCACCACCGCCCCGCTGATCGACGGCAGCTTGCACGCCGGCACCACCTCCCCCTTCTTCACATTCCGCAGCTCATCCGCACCCGCGGTCAGCGCCGCCGCAGCAACCACAAACGCCGCCACACTTCGCACGATCACTTGACGGTTCAACATGACTTCTCCTTCGCATTCGCGGCAACACCCGCCGCCTCAACATCGCCTCACTTCGGACCAGTCGACTCACCAGGAACCTCCGACGGCCTCTTCTCATCCACCGGCGGCGCAACCGCCCCCGGCACCAGGTCCTCTCCCCGCCACGCGCCGTTCCCCGCCCGCGCGGGATACACCAGCGGATTGACCCGGTTGTACTCCAGCGGCTGATGGCACGCGCCCCCGCATTTCCCGCCGTCCTGCAGCTCCTCGTACTTGATCGGCAGCTTCCACCCGCCCGGCCCGTAGCTCACGTTGTCGCGGATGTGCTTCTCCGAACTCGCCGCGTGCGCATCATGACAAACCCGGCACGAACGCCCCTTCTTGTCCTTGTTCACATGCACGAAGTGCAGATTCATGTCCCCGTTGCGGAACCCTGTCGCGTTCCCCTTCGCCTCCATCGCCAGTTGCTTGTCATGGCAACTGAAGCACAACGCGTAACTCGTCTCGCTGAACGGGTAGTACAGATCAGACGGATACTCGTTCGTCAACAGCCTCCGGTGACCCCCGCCGTGAATCTCGTGGCACTCCACGCACCCACGCTGCGTCACCGCCCCGTGCAGGCTCTTGCCGGTCTCGATCAGCTTCTTCATGTTCACAAGCTTCGTCCCGTCCGGCATCGCCACCGCCTGGTTGTGACACTCAAAGCACAGGTTCTTCGGCTCATCCTTCAGAAGCGAAGCATGATCGCCCGCGTGCGCCACGTGGCAGTTCGTGCACGCACGCTTCATCGTCACCGCCGCGTGCTGCGTCGTCGCCGTTTCCATCGTGTGCTGCACATCCTGGTGGCAACTCGTGCACAGCTTCGACGTCTCCTCCAGCAGCAACCCCGGATTGTCCGTCGCGTGCGGATCGTGACACACCCGACAGTCCCCCAGCGCCGGCGCATGCACCACCGGCTTCAACTGCAGCTCCAGCGACGTCCGCACATGACACTTCAGGCACAAGTCCCGCCCATCCGCGAGCAGCAGCTTCGGCAGTTTCGAACCGTGCGCCTGGTGACACGCCCCGCACGCCCCCACCGACGCCGGCCCATGCACCCGATCGTGCCCCCCCGTCACATCCTTATGGCAACTCGCACACGCGTCCGCGTACCGCTCCCCCCGCAGCATCTGCGGCACCGCACTCCCGTGCGGATCATGACACGACAGACACTCACCCTTCGCGAACGGCTCGTGCGCAACCCCACCCGCTATCGCCTCCGGTGCGTGACACAACGCGCACATCTCATGCCGGTCCCGCAGCGACGCGAACGTGTGCGTCAACGCGTCCGTCAACTGGTGACACCCATCGCACGCATTCACCCGCACCGGCCCATGCAACTCCGGCTTCGACTTCACGCCCGGATGACACTCCGTCGTCACGCACCCCTCCCGCTGCACCACCACCGTCGGCGCCGCCGCCGTCGATCCCGTCGCGTCCAGCACCTGCCCCGCCGCCGGCCACGCCGCCACGCACGCCACCAGAAGCGCCGACATCCTCTTTCGACACCTCATCCGCCACCTCCCTGCACCCGCCCCCGCGCCCCGCCCGGTTCGCGGCTGTACTCCAACGCCTCGTGACACCCCGCCCCACAACGCCCGCCCTCGCGAGTCAGTTCAAACCTCATCTCCATCTCCCAACCCGACCCCTCGAAGTTCACACGCTCCGCGATCAGCCGCGGCTCACCACGCCCGTGCACCGTGTGACACGCCGTGCACCCGCGCGACTTCTCCCCCGCCCGCAAATGCGCCGCGTGCAGGTTCTTCTCCCCATCCATGACCGCCGTCACACCCCCGACCTCCGCCAGCGACGCATCGTGGCACCCGAAGCACAGCGAGTAGTTCCGCGCGTCGTACGCCCCCATCGGAATCGTCGCCGCCTTCGCGCTCAGCAGCCTCGCATCACTGCCCCCATGCACGCTGTGACACCCGCTGCACTCCCCGTGCCCCGGCATCGTCGCGTCCTCTCCCGGTTCCGGCACCGCCGCGATGCTCCGACCATCAGCCTTCGTCACCTGCTTCGCGTGACACTCCAGACACACCCGCGCCTGCCGATCCCTCAGCATCCCCGGGAACGCCGAGCCGTGCGGATCATGACACCGCTCGCACCGCTCACCCTCCAGCAGCGGATGGTGCGATACCTTCGCATCCCCCACCACCCGCGCGATCTCCTCGTGACACGACAGGCAACTCGCCCGCGCCGACTCGCGCAGCAGCCCCTTCTCGCCGGACCCGTGCGCATCGTGACACGCCACGCACGATCCCTTCACCCCACGGTGCGAATGCCCCGAGTTCCTCACCACCGACACCGCTTCGGCATGGCACAACGCGCAGTTCGCCTCCACATCAACCTGCCGCAACAGGCCCACCGCCCTCGAGCCGTGGGCATCATGACACGCATCGCAGTTTCCCTCCGCAAACGGCGCATGCTTCCGCGCCGAATGCTCCACGGGATGGCACGTCACACACGTCTCCGCCGTCCGCTCACCCCGCAGCATCTCAACGCCTGCATCCGCGTGCGGCTGGTGACACGCCAGACACCCATCGTCCGCCGCCGCGTTGTGCGCAAACGGATGACGCTGCGCCGTGTCGTGACACCCGTTGCACCCCGCATCCCCCCGATCCCGCAGCGGATACACGTGCCCACCCGCATCCGCCTCGTGACACGCCTGACACGCCGAATGCCCCGGCCTCGCCTCGCTCCGCAGCCCCGTGTGACACTCCGCCGTCGCGCACCCCTCGCCAAACGTCACCACGCCAGTCGGCCGTGCCGCCACCCGTTCCACCGCAACCACCGGGACACCCGCACCGCCATCCTCCTCATCATCACCCCCGCGCGCAAGCCACCACCCGCACGCCCCCAACGCCACCGCCGCGCCGGCAACAGACCACCAACGGGCCTTCCCCCGCAGCAGTCCTCTGGCACCAGCGATGAGCTTCGCAGTCCGCACGACGTCACCACTCCTTACAGCAAGCCACCCGCGAGAATCAGCCCCAGCAACAGCAACCCAAATCCAACCGACACCACCGCGATCACCAGAATCGCCGGACGCTTCGCCGGATCAGGCGCCTGCACCCGCAACGATTCCAGCCCGCCCGTCCTCACCAGCCGCTCGTACTCCTCCGGCCTCTGCTCCTTCAACTCCTCCTCCGGCATGCTCCCCGTGAAGATCACCGCGTCCACCGGGAACGTCCCCGGCCGCAGGTGCGCATTGAAGAAGTGAATCGTGAAGATGAAGCCGATCGCCAGCAACGCCTCGTACCCGTGCACGATCATCGCCACGTTGAACAACCACCCCGGCAGCACCTTCGATGCAATCTCCGGGAACCACAGCAACAGCCCCGACCCCCCGATGATCATCGAGCCACCAACCTCCGCCCAGTAGTCAAACTTCTCCCAGTACGTCCACCGATCCAGCCGCGGCGGCTTCCCCCGCCCAAAGAACCAGCGGATCATCCCCAGAACGTCCTTCACGTCCTTCCACCGGGGCATCAGCGAGTTCGGCCCAAAGAGCCACTCAATCGCCCCAGTCTTCCGCTTCATGAACCTCACCCCGAGCCCCGCGAAGTGCAGCCCAAAGTTCAGGATCAGCAGGATCGCAAAGAAGCGATGCCAGATCCCCGCCGCCTCGATACCCCCAAGCAGCTTCGCCACAATCCCCGCCCACGCCGCGTCCGCAAACACCAGCGGGATCCCCGTCGCCGTGAGCCCAAAGAACGTCAACGCCACAAACGCGTGATTCACACGGTCAAGCGTCGTAAACCTCCGTATCGCCGTCCCCCCGTGCCCCGCGGCATGCACATGCGCCCCCATCCGCGCCCGCTCCCGCTTCGCCCGGATGAACCACAACACCGTGTGCACCCCAAAGAAGGTGAACACCGCGCTCATCATGATCATGAAGTACAACCACACGCCGTGCAACACCGGGTAGTTCTTCGCGTCCCTGTGGTTCGCATGCGGATCAAACTTCACGAAGTTGGCGTTCGCCCCCGGGTGACACTTCGCGCACGTCGCCACCAGGTTCTCGCTCGAAACCTGCGACCGCGGATCATCCAGCGGATGAATGTTGTGCGCACCGTGGCAGTCCGCGCACCGCGCCGCGCGCTTCCCGCCCAGCCTCGTCACCTGCCCGTGGTAGCTCGCCGCGTACGACTGGTAGTACGTCCCCACCCGCTCACCCGTCGCGTCCTCGCTGTCGTGACACCGCCCACACTCGTTGATCACGTCCGTCATGAACCCCGGCGCCCCTGCGTGCGTGATCTGGTGCGCCGTGTGACAGTCCGTACAAACCGCCGCCTTCTCGTTCGCCTCCGCGTGCTTGCGCCCGTGCACACTCGCGTCGTACTCCTCCACGACCCCAACGTGACACTTCCCGCACGTCCCCGGTACATTCGCCCGATTCACCGGCGAACTCGGATCCTTCGACGGCTTCACCCCGTGCGCTCCGTGGCAATCCGCGCACGACGCCGCCATCGGCAGCCCCGCCTTCTCCACAGCCCTCGCGTGCGTCGACCCCAGGTAGTCACTCACCCGCGCCGACGAATCCAGCGAACCCTCCACCGGCAGATGCTTCGCATGGCAGTCCCCGCAAAGGTGCAGCGACTTCAACTTGCTC
>JBIKMF010000147.1:0-9097 GCA_044359425.1 Phycisphaerales bacterium | reverse complement strand
CACGAGCTGGCGCGGACGCTGAACAAGAAGCGTGCGATGACGGTTTCGATCGTGCTGATCGGCGCGGCGTAAGACGAGGCAAAAAGAAGGAACTGAGTCATGAAATCGGAACGGATGCGGAATGATGTGGAGGAAGCGCTCGCGTGCGACGCGCGGGTGGCGATGTGGCTTGCGGACCCGATGGAGACCGCGACGGGGCTGATGCTCCTGAGAACCCTGAGCATGCCCGATGTGCGGCGGCTGGCGGTGATGCCGGATGTCCACCCGTCGAAGGGCGTGTGCGTGGGAACGGCGTTCTCGACCCATGATCTGGTCTATCCCGCGGCGATCGGCGGGGACATCGGGTGCGGAATGGGCACGGTGCGCCTGCGCGGCGATGTCGAGGAGATCGACGGACGCGAGGTGCTGCGCGTCCTTGGCGAAAGCGTGCCGGTGATGGTGCGGCGTGCGCCGGCGACGAGCGTCAGGGGTCTTGCGCGGATGCCGGAGGCCGGTGAGTTGACGGAAGAACGGCTGCGGAGGATCGCCGAGCGCGATGGTGTACTGCAACTGGGAACGCTGGGCCGCGGGAATCACTTCGTGGAGGTTCAGCGCGACGAAGGCGGCTCACTGTGGATCATGGTGCACAGCGGATCGCGGGCGATGGGGCAAGCGGTTGCGGGGCACTACGCGCGGGTGGCGGAGCGCGAGGGGCGGCACGCCGCGCTGGACGCGGTGGCGCGCTCATCGGCTGCGGGCCAGAACTACCTGAGTGACCAGGCGTGGTGCGTGCGGTACGCGCGGGCGAACCGGACGGCGATGCTGGCGGCGGCGGCGGCGGGATTGCGCCGTGTGTTGGGCGTGGATGCGGACTGGGAGAGCTGGATGGACGTGCCGCACAACCTGGTCGCTGTGGAGATCCACGATGGCGAAGAAGTGCTGGTGCATCGCAAGGGCGCTGCGCCGGCGCATGCTGGCGCGGCGGGGATGATCCCGGGTTCCGCGGGGACGATGAGCGTTCACGTGGAAGGCCGGGGCGAGGCGCGGGCGTTGTGCACGAGTTCGCACGGGGCGGGGCGGCTGCTCAGCCGGTCGGATGCGAAGCGGGTGGTGAGCGCGCGGGATGTTGTGCGGGAGATGGCCGGCGTTGTGTTCGACGAGCGGCGTGTGCACGGATTGCGGGACGAGAGCCCGAGCGTGTACCGAGATCTGCGGGAGGTGATGCGGGCACAGCGGGAGTTGGTGAAGACCACGCGGACGCTGAGGCCGGTGGTGTCGTTCAAGGCTGCGGGGTGACGCGCGGAGCGTTGGGTGCGGTCGCGTGGTTGCCACGGCAGCGGGCCAGTTGTTCTTCGCACCAGTCGACGAGACTCTGGGCCTGTTCTCTGTTCGGGAAGGTGCGGATGTGCTGGCGTTCGCTGTCGCCTCGGTCGCGATAGAGGATGAACACCTGGTAGCGGGTGCCGGACTTGGGTGCCTTGTACTCGGTGATCTCGAAGCCGCTGACGCGTTTCGCGGGGACGGGGTCCTTTGCGGCGTACGACCGCTTGGGAAGGATGACGCGCGCGCCGTCGTACTCGAAGACGAGCACGTTTCGGTCGGACCATCGGGCCCGAAGCCGCGCGAGGTAGATGCGGTAGCTGATCACGATGAGGAGGATGAGCACCACGCCGCCGACCGCGAGCGTGCCGTAGAGCCCACGACCGCCGAGGAGGCCGCTGATGGGAACGGCCGGGGCGACTGCGATACCAAAGAAGGTCGCGGCCCACGAGAGCGGGGACTCGGTCTCGGTCGCGAGGGTTGCCTTTGACAGCGTGATGGATGTGTGCGCACCGCCGGCGATGGTCGACTTGGGACGGGAGAAGAGTGGGCCGAGGCCCGAAACACAGAAGCAGATTCCCGTGAACAGCAGCGTGGCGCTGATGCCGGCGTGGAAGAGCTCACCGAAGGAGAGGCCGCGACGAAGCACGGTAATGGAGACGTCGTCGGGGTGCGCGTAGACCGTGATGACTGAACCAACGGGGTGCTCGTCAACGAGATCCTCTGCTGAGGACTTCGAGCGGGATGCAGCCCCGGTGAACGCCTGCCGGTCGGAGAAAACGGGACCCGCGGGAGTATCGATGGAGTAAGTGATGAACCAGGAGTAGCGTGTTCCGCCGCGACGGGTGCGGTAGGACGAGACGTCGGAGCGAGTGACGGTGGCGTCGAGGGGGACGAACTCGGTGGTGCGAGCTTGGGCGCGGTAGTCCTCGGCGCGACGGCCGGGGAGATAGACAAAGAGGCCGAGGCAGAACAAGCCGACGATCAGTTCCACCCATGAGACTCGCATGCGTCGACCTCCTGTGCAGCGGGGAGCCTACTGCATCATGCGACATCGGCTGGGCCGGAGCGCGGGGCAGGTCGAGGGCAGGGACTCGGAAGGCCGGACGCGAGACGGCTTGTTCGGTGGTTGCACGGATACATCGATCGCTTCCGAGCCGCTGCCCAGCATCTGCCCTGTTTGTGCGCCGGCCAAGCTCTGCGACCTGCGGAGCTTCCGCGGCGATCTGCTATTCTGCGACAAGCTGTGCCGGATTGCGTGTTTCATTCCAGAGCGCCCGCGCCGGGCTCTCGCACGTTGAGGACGAGCACGCGATGGGCCCATTCCGTTCCTTGGCTGAGTTCCCTTCCATCGCCGTCGATCTGTTCCACGCCGATCCGGTTCTTGGGGGTTGTGCGATGCGTTCGCGCCGGGAGCGGCGGGGGCAGCGGCCATGAATGAAGAATCTGCCGGTGCGCGGAGCGAGGGGGGAGGACCCACGCGCTTCGACCGGGCCGCCGATATCTTCCACGAGGCCCGCTCACTGAGCCCGCTGGCTCGCGATGAGCTGATCGCCATGCGGTGCGCCGGCGATCCCGAGCTCGCAAAGCTGGTGCAACTGCTGATCCGGGGCGACGCGGCGCCGCTGCCGGCCGAAGCGATGGCGGAGCAGATCAGGGCGGCGGGCGAGGTGGTGGCAGCCTCCACGACCGCCGACCTGCTGACCACGCGCATCGGCGGGTACAAGCTGCTCGAGCGCCTGGGCGAGGGTGGGTTCGGCGTGGTCTACCTCGCGGAGCAGGAGTACCCGGTTCGCAGGCGTGTTGCGCTCAAGGTCATCAAGCTGGGGATGGACACCAAGCAGGTTGTCGCGAGATTCGAGGCCGAACGGCAGGCGCTCGCCATCATGGATCACCCGAACATCGCGAAGGTGTTCGACGGTGGTGCGACGGAGACTGGGCGTCCGTACTTCGTGATGGAGCTTGTGCACGGCGTGCCGATCACGGAGTACTGCGACCGCGAGCGGCTCTCGCTCACTGCACGGCTCGAGCTCGTCGTCGCCGTGTGCGATGCGTTGCAGCACGCGCACCAGAAGGGCGTGATCCACCGCGACATCAAGCCGAGCAACGTGCTGGTGGGCCGGTCCGATTCAGGGCCGGTCCCGAAGATCATCGATTTCGGCATCGCGAAGGCGACCGCCGCGAGACTCACTGAGAAGACGATCTTCACCGAGACGCGACAGATGCTCGGCACGCCCGAGTACATGAGCCCGGAGCAGTCCGGTAGTTCTGCGGGTGATATCGATACTCGTTCGGACATCTACTCCACGGGCGTTCTGCTGTACGAGCTGCTCTCGGGAGCGACACCGTTTGACTCCGCGCGTCTGCGCTCGGCGGCGTACGGGGAAATCCAGCGCATCATCCGCGAGGAGGAACCACCGAAGCCGAGCACACGTCTTTCGAGTCTGCACGCGAGCATCGAGGAGATCGCCGCTCGGCGTGCCATGGTGCCCGCGAAGCTCACGACATCGCTGCGGGGCGAACTCGACTGGATCGTGATGAAGGCGATCGAGAAGGAACGCTCGCGCCGGTACGGGAGTGCCGGTGAGTTGGGCGCGGACCTGCGGCGTTTTCTGACGGGCGAGGCCGTTCTCGCCGCGCCGTCCGGCACCGTGTATCAGTTCAGGAAGTGGGTGCGTCGCAACCGCGCGGCGGTGCTCGCCGTATCCGCGGTAACGGTGACCCTGGTCGGAGGCCTGATCGGGACCGGCATTGGTCTTGTTCGCGCTCGCGACGAGCGGGAACGCGCGGATCTGAAGGCCAGCGACGCGCTCGCGGCGGAAACTGAGGCGCTGCGCCGGTTGTACGCCGCGTGCATGACGACCGCGAGCGACGCGGTGGCGAACTTCCGTGCGGCGGAGGCGAGAGTGGCGCTCGAGGAGGCACCCGAGGCACGCAGGGGGTGGGAATGGCGGCACTTGGTCTCGCGACTCGATCAGAGCGTCATCTTCCGGAAGGGAGAGTTCGTCGACCCGGTTGAGCAGGACTCTGGCAACTACGCCTTGCTTCCAGCACGCGACGGGCACACCTACTACATACGAAACGGGTGGCGACAAGAAGGAATCAGCCGGTTCGATCTTCGCACCGGCGCGGCGACCGTCCGGTTCGTGGTGAAGGGGCTCGACCTGCGCATCTCACCGCTGTTCTATGCGCCGGACGGTCGTGTGGCGGCCCAGGTTGCGGAGATCCCACACGACATGACCGGGCCGGAGGTCTTGCTGTGGGACGCGGACAACTCCGGCACGGTCGAGCACCGCGTGTGGGACCTGCGGTCAGAGTTGCACCAGGGGGAGCGATTCTGGCCAGTTACTATCAACGCCGACCTTTCGCGAGCGTTTGCCATGAACACCGAACGAATGGTCGTGTTCGACCTTGACTCGCGGAAGGTCGTGGCCTCTCGCAAGGGGGTCGAAGCGTACCGTGCGATGTTTGACCCACTGGGACGATGGGTGCTGTACACCAATCCACGCGGCACGCTCGTCATGCTCGACGCGAAGACGCTCGAAGACTACTTCGCGCTGCCGGGTCACGCCAACGTGCTCTATCGACCTTCGGATCAATCCTTCTCCGCCGACGGCACGCTCCTGGCGACAGCCGGAGGTGACGGGGTCATCCGTCTGTGGGACCTGAACGCCCGTCCGCCCGTGTGTCGGCGCGAGCTTCACCACGGGGCGAGGTGCTGGAGTGCGGTCATCTCTCGCGACGGAAGGTACATCGTTTCCGCAGCGGGCGATCGCACCGTGTGCGTCTGGGATGCGAACAGCGGGAGGCAACTCGCAAAGTTCACGCAAGAGGGGCTCGTCGCCGACACCCTCGCCATTTTCCCGGATTCCAGAACGATCGGCGCGGTGTGCGAGGACATGGGTGTGGTCATCTGGACCGTCGATCAGGCCGAATCGAGCATCATCCGCCATTCCGGGACCGTCTACCCCGCGATGTTCCTCCCCAACCAGGGTCTTGTAGTGACCGGCGGATGGGAGGGTTCCAACGGCAGGCCCGACTCCCTCCGCATCTCGGACGCCGACTCCGGGGCACCCGTCGGCGCCAGCCTGGGTCCCGGTCGTTCTGTTCTCGCGGGCGCGGTTTCTCGCGACGGCCGGCTCTTTGCCATCGGCATCGCTGCCACCGACGAGCTCGGTTCAGTGCGGCTCGGGTGCCAGTTCGAAGTTCGCGACTCTGCGACCGGCAAACTTGTCTTTGCCAGCCCTCCGACCGGCCTCGTGCCCCGGGCCGCGGCGTTTGATCCCTCCGGCCAACGGCTCGCGTGCTGCTACGACTCGCGGCTCTTTGTCTACGACATCGCGAGCGGTGCGCAGAAGGAGATCACGCCGGTGCCCACGGGGCTGCAGTGCGTGGCGTGGAGCGGCGACGGCAAGTATCTCGCGCTCTCTTCGCATGGCGAGTATCAAGGCCCACCGTGGCATAAGCGAATCGGTCTGATCGACCCGAACACAGGAAGCGTGGTCCGGACATTCGATGGACTCCTCTCCAACACCGTGGCGTTCAGCGCCGACAGCACCAAGCTCGCGGCGGGCTTCACCGATGGCCGCGTCATGATGTGGCAGGTGGAAACCGGCGAGGTCATCTGCGAGCTCAAGAGCGGCGAAGAGCCGTGCTATTCGGTGGCCTTCAGCCCGGACGGAAAACGGCTTGCCGCCGGAGGCGCGGACAAAGTGATCCGCCTCTGGGACACCGCCACGTTCGACATGGTGGCAGCCCTGCCGGGTCATGGCGCGTTCGTATGGTCAGTGGTATGGGACGCGACCGGAGAGCGGCTGGTATCGACATCCGCAGATGGCACGGCCCGCATGTGGGAAACATCCCCGATCCGCACCCGTGTCGAGGCGGGCAAAGCAAGGGGCGCCGCGGTGGCGAAGGTCAGTCCGATGGTCGAGCGGCTCTTTGCCGAGCTGCAGGAGGCCGATCGAGTTGTCCTCGCGATCGACGCCGACGCTTCGCTCTCCGTGCTCGAACGACGCGTCGCACGGCAACTGGTCTTGGCCCGAGGACTGCGAGAGTCCGACGCGCGGTAGTTCGGCGTGTCGATTCATGCCACTTCGGCCGGGCGGGTGCGGGGGCAACATCGGGAGCTCCTCGGTGCAGCCGAGGAACCCGAGGGTGTTCGGGAACCTTCCGATCACTGGCGGACTCTCAAACGCTGCGAGCGCGATACGGTACCGGATCAGCGCACGGGAACCAGCTCGAGGAGCAACACCATGGCGGCGACATTCGGCAAGCGGATCATGTTGGCGGGCGGGACTGTCGCGGTCGCGGCAATGACGCTCCCCGGTTGTGCCCAGCGCGAAGCCGCTTCGCCGAGCGCGACAGCGACTCAAGAAGGGCCCCGGCCCGGCACCCTCGGGTACGACATGAACGTGTGGCACAGCCTGCTCGAAGAGAACGCGAAGCTGCACAGGGTCGTGACGCACCTGGACAACGGCATCGAGGCGACGACGGAGTCGGACGATCCGGCGGTCGTCGCGAAGCTGGTGGACCACGCGACCGCGATGCAGCGGCGGATCGAGAAGGGCTCGCGGGTGCGGGTCTGGGATCCGGTGTTCCGCGAGTTGTTCGAGAATCACCAGAACGTGAAGCTCGAAGTGACGGTGCTGGAGAAGGGAGTCCGCATCGTCGAAACCACGAGCGATCCCGCGACGCTCGATCTGATGCGGGCGCACGCGATGGGCGTGAGCGAGTTCGTGCGAGAGGGCTTCGAGACCTCCGGGCGAGAAACACCTCGCTTCGTGGCGACGGGGTCGCTCCCGCTCAAGGAGTTGGCGATCGGAGGAGTGCCCCACCGCTTCGTGCTCGGGCAGCCGGATGCAGCCCAGCTGGCGGGGCTCAAGAACGCGGGCGTGACCGGTGTGCTGAACTTCCGAAAGGAAGCGGAACTCAAGGGCTTCGACGAGAAAGCCGCGGCTGGGCAGCACGGCATGGAGTACTGCGCAATCCCGTACAACGGCGCCACGGAGTTGACGGACGATGTGTTCGACGCGGGTCGCGATGTGCTGAAGAAGGCCAAGGCCCAGAAGCAGGTGATCGCGCTGCATTGCCGCTCCGGCAACAGAATCGGGCCCGTCTGGGCAGCCTACCGCGTGCTCGATGACGGCGTGGGGATCGAGCAAGCGATCGCCGAGGCGAAGTCCATGCAGATGGTGGATCCCGCCTACGAAGCGAGAGCCCGCGAGTACGTCGCGGCACGTGCGGCGAAATGAGGCCAGAAGGGCCCTCCGGCTGCGCGAAACTGAACGACCTCGCCCACGCAACGGGCGGCGAACCGGCGGCAGAGGCGGCGGGAGTGTGACACGGAATCCAGGAAACGGCGTGCAACCGGGTCCACGCCTCGCCTGTATACTATGCGACACATAGTGTGCGGTTCGAGGTACCCATCCGGGAGACTGTCATGCGCGTGGAACGGGAACTGATGCGGGGCGCGGGACCGGTCGCGGTGCTCAAGCTGCTGCAGCGCGGCGAAAAATACGGGTACGAGCTCGTCGAGGAACTCAACGCCGCGAGCGGCGGCGTCCTCGCCATGGGGCAATCCACCCTCTACCCGATGCTCTACAACCTCGAGGCCAAGGGCTACATCGAAGGACTCTGGCGCGAGGCAGACTCCGGACGCGACCGCAAGTACTACCGGCTCACCGCCAAGGGCAAGAAGAAACTCGCAGAGGAAACGCGCCAGTGGCAGGCCGTCGCGAAGGCCATGACCGGCCTCGGCGTGCTCGACCCTTCGTCCCCCGCGCGGGCCGGGGGTGTGGCATGAGTTCCACCCTCTCGGCGGAGGACGATGCGCCACGTCGTCGCGGAGGCTCACCCGCGGAGGTCGTCGCGGCATCCGGGCTGCCCATCGAGCTCGGAAATCTCGTTCTCGGAGTCACCGGCAAGTGCAAACTATGGCAGCGAGAGCGCACCGAAGTCGCACGCGAACTCTGCTCCCACTTTCGCGAGGGCCTCGAAGCCGGTGCCACCCCCGACACGCTGGCCAGTGCCTTCGGTGAACCCGAACGCACCGCGGCATTGATCACCCGTTCGCGCAAACGACTCCGGCCGCTCTGGTGGCGCGCCGCTCGACAGGGCCTGCGCGGCACAGGCGTGTTCTTCGCGGTGCTCGTGCTGGCCTACGCCGTACTTGCCGCCCGCTTCTTCTGGCGCTCGCCGAACGTGTCGCGGAACATGGTCCGGGAGTTGAACGCGCCCGTGCTCGCCGCAAAGACCGAAGAACGCGCCTGGCCGCTCTACATCCGGGCGCGAATCGAGTTCGGAGCCCTCCCGGATTTCATGCTCAACTCCGACCACCCAGATCCCCGGCGGGTAGGCGAGCCCGGCTGGGAACAGATGGCAGCATGGCTCGACGCGCACGAAGGAGCAATGGAAACGCTCCGCGACGCCGCGGGAAAGCCCATGCTCGGGTATGTGCTCCGATCGACGATGGACCCGGAGCTCGCGAGAGCCATGGAACTCACCACGCCGAACTACAGGTACGACCCGAGTTCAGAAGTCGAATCCGAGAACCCCATGCTCGTCGGCGTGCTCCTCCCGCACCTCGGGGAGATGCGGAGGTTCGCACGCTGGCTCGCGTCGGACGCAAACCTCGCGCTGGCCCGCGCCGACGGCGAGCGATACCTCGCGGACATCCGAGCATTGCTGGGAATGGCCGAGCAAACCCGTCAAGGACGCTTCCTCATCAGTGATCTCGTCGGCCTGGCCATCGCCAACCTGACCTTCTCGACAGTCCTCGAAACCGCGACCGAAGGCG
>JBIKMF010000004.1:0-30985 GCA_044359425.1 Phycisphaerales bacterium | reverse complement strand
GGGCAAGATGCCGGTGACGGTGGATCACGAGGGGTTGACGATTGTCGTGGCGAACGAGGAGCAGATCGACTCGATCTTCATCGGCGACGACGCGGCCTTGATCGGCGTGAGCGGTGTGACCCCCGAGGGGTTCCCGATCCTTCCGGCGGGCGTGAAGACGTACACGCGGGCGGGCGCGGACGGCGTTGTGAAGCAGGTGCTCGTGGAGTCGCGCGGGCACGGTGGCGCGGCGGCGGCGAGCGTTGCGTTCTCGCAGTGGTCGGTGAGTTCCGCGGGTGATTACCAGGCGGGGACGAGCGCTCGGTACGCGACGGTTGCCGGTCCGGCGGAGATGGCGATCCTGGGCTGTCCGCACGGGTACGGCTGGTATCGGCTGACGGTGGAGAGTGGATCGGCGCGGAAGGTGAAGCTGCTGTTCCCCAATGCCGCGGATCGCGTGCACGCGTATCTCGACGGCGAGGAGATCGGGATTGCGGGCAATGGCCCGGGGACGACGGAGCTGATCTCTGCGGGGCTGAAGAAGGGCGTTCACAAGCTGGTGCTGCTGGCCGAGAACATGGGTCGCTTCAGCGGCGGCGTGGCTCTTGGCGAGAAGAAGGGGCTGTACGGCGAGTGCTACGAGGTGTCGTCGCTGAAGGTTGGTCCCGCGAAGCTGATGCGCGGGGATCCGATCGAGGTGCTGACGTACCGGTCTCCGTTGTGGGGGATCAGCGACGGGGACACGAGTTCGCCGGACCGCGTGACGTGGGCGATCAATCACCGGCGGAAGACGCCGATCATTGTTTCGCTCAAGGGCAGCTCGATGCTTGGGCTGTTGCTGCTGGGCGGCAAGGTCGTCGCGTTCGTGGACAGCGCGGGGCCGGCGTACTTCACGCTTACGCCCGAGCAGCTTGGCAAGGGCGCGGTGCAGTTGCAGTTTGCACCGATCTCGCACGGCATGGGCGAGGCCGCGCTGAAGGAACTGGGCGCGGGCGTCGAGTTCTTCGAGGGCGTCGCGGCGTTGTGCGCGGGCTCGGAGATGGCGTTTGCGAAGTGGGAGCCGCCCGCCGCGAGCTCGTTCGTTGCGCCGAAGGCGGAGAAGGCTTCGGGGCCGAAGTGGTGGAAGGCGTCGTTTACGCCGGGCGATGCGGATGCGCCGCTGTACTTTGATGCGGCGGGTTTGAGCAAGGGCCAGTTGTACATCAACGGGCGGCACCTGTGCCGGTACTTTGTGACGGCGGGGCGCGAGAAGATCGGGCCGCAGCAGCGGTACTTTGTGCCGCGGGCGTTCATCAGGGCGAAGCAGCCGAACGAGCTGATGATCTTTGATGAGTCGGGGGAATCACCGACGAAGGCGCGGCTGGTTTACGGCTGAGGCGTGGCGGAGCCGGCGACGGAGACGAACTCACCGAGGGTGCGACCGATGATTCGGGGCGCGTGATCACCGGCGGCGGCGAGGAGTCGCGACATGGGTTCGTCGAGGGGTTCGTCGCTGAGTTCGAAGGTGGAGTGGTGCATGGGGAGCAGGAAGTTGCCGCTGGCGTCGTTGTGCATCTGCCAGACCTGCTCGGGCGAGGCGTGCTTGGTGATCCAGGGGTCGTAGGCGCCGATGCCGAAGATGGTGAGGTCGGCGCCTTGGACGCGTTTGAAGGCGTCGGTGTGGGCGGTGTCACCGGCGAAGAGGACGCGTGAGGCGGGGGACTCGATGACGTAGGAGTTGAAGCCGCGGTGGCGGTCCCAGATGGTGCGCGCGCCCCAGTGGCTTGGGGCGAAGGCGGCGATGTCGAGAGAGCCGACGCGGATGCGGTCGTTCCAGGGGATTTCGATGACGCGCGAGAAGCCGCGGGGGACGAGCGAGCGGGTGTGGCGTGCGGTGACGACGGTGGTGCGTTCGCTCGCGAGGCGTGCGAGGGTGGGGCGGTCGAGGTGGTCGAAGTGCGCGTGGGAGAGGAGGATCACGTCGATGGGCGGGAGTGACTCGGGGGCGATGACGGGCCCGCGGCGGGAGACGCCGAGGGTGAGGGGGCCGAGTTTGACGCCGATGCGGTCGGAGAAGACGGGATCGGTGAGGACCCACATGCCGTTGACGCGGAGGAGGACACTGGCGTGACCGAGCCAGGCGGCGCCGAGGTGCGGGAGGTTGTGGGAAGGGAGGGCGAGGGGGACGCGGGCGTGGGCGCTCGGGGTGTTGGCGATGGCTTCGGAGAGTTGGGAGGGGTAGCGACGGATCCCGGAGCGGGTGACGCGTGCGGCGATGCCGAGGGGGTCGGGTTTGGGGTCGGGGTTGGCGGGGTGGGGGCGCATCGGGTGTGGATGTGGAGTGAGGGGGCTGAGGCTCAGGGAGGCGGTGCGCGATGGGTGTGTTGGACCGGGTCGGCGCGGCGACATGCGCGGAACGCGAGCGCGTTGAGTTTCGCGACCGCGGCGTCTTGCGAGTCGGCGACGATCTCGAGTGAGATGGGTGTGACTCCGCCTTCGATCGCTTCGCAGAAGAACGTGGGCATGAGCCGGTCTCCTGCGGGAATGGTACGGCGGGGTGTTACTGCGGCAGATCGACGGGCGGGGCCTTGGGTTCTTCGGCCGGCTTGGAGGGGGCGGGCTTCGCGGGGGCCGGCGCGGACGGGGCGGGCTGCTTGGGGTCGGGGAGGATGATGGTGGAAGGCGCGGCGGCGGGTGCGGGGGTGGCCTCGGGGGCGGGTGTTGATTCGGGAGTGGGGGCGGCGGGCGCGGGCTGGATGGGTGCCGCGGGAGGGGGAGGGAGGGCGGCGACGGAGGATTCGGGGAAGGCCTCGGGGCCTTCGCGGAGGTAGACCTTGAGGATTCGGGAGCTGGCGGCGGGGACGGGCATGGAGTTGGCGAGGGTGGAGCCCATGCGCTTGGCGGGGAAGACTTCCCACTTCATGGTGTCTTTGCCGGTGGCTTCGGCGTCGTGGCCTTCGAGGAAGCGGACGGAGAGGGTCTTGCCGACGGGGACTTCGTAGGTCCAGAGGACGTCGCCGGTGCTGGTGTCGACGAGGGTGACGGTGTAGGGGGTGTGGATGGTGCTGGTGTAGTTGAAGCGACCGTCGGCCGAGGCCATACCCCACGAGCTCCATTTGCAGCCCGAGAGGGTCGCGAGGGAGAGCGCGGCGGAGGCGAGCAGGGCGGCGGTGCGGGCGGCGGTTCGGGGGCGCATTCGAGAAGTCTCCGAAGTTCGGTGCCCGTTATCGGGCAGAGTCCAAGCGTACTCAAGTATCGGCCGAGCGGGGCTTGGGTTCGCGTGGAATTGGTGGGTCGAGGAAGATGGTTGCGGGGGGGTAGGATGAGGCATGGCGAACGACGCTGAGGAAGTGGCGGGAGGGGAGCCCGAGTGGCGGGTGGGGCACGGGTACGACCTGCACCGGCTTGAGGCACTCGCGCCGGAGGGGCGGGGGCGGCCGCTGGTGCTCGGGGGTGTGCGGCTGGCGCATGATCGGGGACCGGTGGCGCACTCGGACGGGGATGCTCTGCTGCACGCGGTGACCGACGCGATCCTGGGGGCGCTGGGGTTGCCGGACATCGGGCAGATGTACCCCGATAACGCGGCGGAGAACGAGGGGCGGGACTCGCGGGAGTTTCTGAGGGCGGCGGTGGGGATGGCGGGGGCGCGGGGGTATCGGGTTTCGAATCTGGATGCGACGGTGATTCTGGAGCGGCCGAAGCTGGCGGGGGTGAAGGGGGAGATTCGGGCGGTGTTGGCGGGTTTGCTGGGGGTTGGTGAGGGGGTGGTGAACGTGAAGGGGAAGACGCACGAGAAGGTGGATGCGGTGGGGGAGGGGCGGGCTGTGGAGGTGCACGTGGTGGTGATGCTGAGGAGGGGTGGCATCTGAGGTTTGAGATTTGAGGTTTCAGGTATCAGATCTCAGATCTTGGAGTTCGGGTTTCGAGTGGTGGGCGGGGGGCCGATAGAGAGACGTACCATCGGGCCCTTCGGGCGGGGCCGACCGTGGTTTCACCCGAGAGATGAGCTTTGCGATTGGAGCGTGTGCGATGAAGAAGGTGCTTGTGCTTGGTGGTGGCAAGGTCGGCAAGTCGGTTGCGGAGTTGCTGCTCATCTGCGGGAAGGGCTCTTACTCGGTGACGCTCGCGGATCGGGACGCGGCCAACCTGGCCGAGGCCGAGGGGAACATCAACCGGCTGCGGGGGTTGGTGAAGCACAAGGTTGAGTTTGCGACGAAGGTGGTCGACGCCTCGGACCGCGGCGCGGTGCGGGCGGCGATGACCGGTCAGGACTACGTGGTGTGCATGCTCCCGTTCGATCTGGTCGCGGGCATCGCGGAGATGGCGAACGAGTTGGGCGTCCACTACTTCGACGTGACCGAGGATGTCGAGACGACGCGGCAGGTGCAGGCGGTCGCGGACTCGGGGAAGGTGAAGGTTGCACTGGTGCCGCAGTGCGGCCTTGCGCCCGGGTACATCGCGATCGCGGCGAACGACATCGCGAAGGAGATGAAGGAACTGCACGACCTGGTGCTTCGGGTTGGCGCGTTGCCCCAGTACCCGACGAACAGGCTGAAGTACAACGTGACGTGGTCGGTGGCGGGGGTGGTGAACGAGTACTGCGAGCCGTGCAACGTGATGCTCGACGGCCGGCGTGTTGAGGTGCCGGCGCTCGAGGGGCTGGAGAACTTCAGCTTCGAGGGCGTGGAGTACGAGGCGTTTTACACCTCGGGCGGCGTGGGCAGTCTGGTGGAGACGCTGGTGGGGGAAGGCAAGTGCGTGGCCGAGACGCGCGTGGCGTACAAGACGATCCGCTACCCCGGGCACCGCGACCTGATGAAGTTCCTGCTCCAGGACCTGCGGCTGGGTGTGGAGCATGCGCCCGCGGGCAAGAGCGGCGTGGCGTTCAACCGGCGGCTGGCGATGGACCTGCTGGATCACGCCGTGGCGCGGACGCTGCAGGACGTGGTGGTGGTGTTCATCAACGGCATCGGGATCGACAAGAGCGGGATGCGTCGGCAGATCAACTTCAAGCGGAGCATCCCCGCGACGCAGATGTTCGGTCGGCTGTGGCCGGCGATCGAGCTCACCACGGCTGCGGGCGTGTGCGCGATGGTGGACCTGCACCGGTTGGGCAAGCTGCCGGCGACTGGGTTCATCAAGCAGGAGGCCGTGTCGCTCGCGGAGTTCAACGCGACGGTGTTCGGCCTCGCGTACGAGAATCCGGGCGCGATCGAGCGTGCGGTGCTCGGCGGGTGATTACTTGGCGAGTGCTTCGTCGATGATCGCCTCGAGGCGGGACTCGTCGGGCATGCCGACGGCGGAGAAGGCGATTTTGCCTTCCTTGTCGATCACGTAGAAGGTTGGGATGCCCTTGACCTTGTACTGCTCGGCGACCTTGTCGCCCTTGAGGAGCAGTCCGTAGGTGAACTTCTTGTCGCTCATGTACTTCTTGGCGTCGGCGCGTTCCCACGTGTTGACGCCGTAGACGGCGACGTCTTTGGACGCGTACTTGTCGTGCAGCTTCTGGACGTGGGGCATGGCGGCCTTGCAGGGGCCGCACCAGGTGGCCCAGAAGTCCATGACGACGACCTTGCCCTTCAGCGAGGCGAGGGAGACTTCGGCGCCGGAGCCATCTTTGAGCGTCCAGGCGGGGGCGTCGGAGCCGGTGGCGAGGAGGCCGGAGTCCTGTGGCTTGCGTTCTTCGGAGTTGGCGGGGCGGTTGCCGCGAACGAGGCGGTTGGCGTTGCCCGAGGTATCGGCGCGGATGCGGAAGCCGTCGGGGGCGTTGAGGGAGAAGGCGTGGAGTTGGGCGTCGGTGTCGCGTTTGAGGTCGGTGATCTCGATGACGCGGGCGATCTCAGTGGTGGCGGTTTCGGACTTGACGGCGCGGAGGCGTTCGATGCGGCGTGGGAGATGGTCGGACTTGGCGATGAAGAGGCGGGTGCCGGTGTCGGCGATGGCTGCCGCGGGGTCTGGGGTGGACGGGATGAGGACTTTGTCGCATTCGACGCCGTCGATGGTTTGGGAGCCTTCGAGGATGGCCTTTTCTACGGCGGAGAAGGGCTTGTCGGCGAGGATTTCCCAGGCGATGGGGTGACGGGCGTTTTGGCCGCTGAAGAAGACGGCGAGTTCGTCGACGGTTTCGAGGTTTCGCTCGACGACGACCTTGTCGGCGGGCTTGATGGAGCGGGCGGCGACGCCGTCGTAGGCGATCTCGAAGTTGGATTCGGAGTCGGCGATGATTTTGCCGGAGGCGTAGACCTTCCAGCCGCCGGCGTCGGCCTTGGCGGCGCAGGCGAGACCTTCGTAGCGGGCGGCCTTGCCGTCGCCGCCGGTTTCGGTGCTGGTGAAGGAGTAGGAGAAGGCGCGGAGTTCGGCGATGGCTTTGGCGGAGGCCTCGAGGACGGGCTTGGCGTCGGCGGGCTGGAGCGTTGCCTGGGGTGCGCGTGCCGCGGCGGGGAGTGAGATGGAGGGGAGAATGAGCGAAGCGGAGAGGAGAGAGGCGGCGAGGAGCGAGCGGGCGGGGGTGGACATGGGGCCTCCGTGGTTGGACTGCCCCGAATTCTACCGGGAAGGTGGGAGCGACGGGAGGGGAAATCGGGGGGTATGCTCAGGGCACTTGCGGAGGTACCAGATGAAGAAGCGGATCCTGGCGGCGTTGTGTGCGATGCAGGCGATGAGCGGCCTCGCGTTGGGACAGGAACAGGCGGCGGAGACAGCCGCGGCGGCGGTGGAGGCGGGGCCGCGGTGGACGCTGCGCGTGGAGCCGTCGGTGTGGTTTCTGGGGCCGGCGGGGACGGTGAAGTTGCCGGACGGCGCGGCACCGACGGTGACGGGAGGACCCAAGGGCGGGGGCGTGGGGATCCAGTCGCTGGATGGCGGGAACGCGGAGGAGTTTGATCTTCGGGACGTGGACATCGACACGCCGGAGGCGTCGCTGGCCGGGGAGATTCACCTGGGGCGTGGGGACTGGCGGTTCCTGCTGCGGATGGTGGACTTTGCGGGTGACCAGGAGACGGATGCCCGCGCGGACGGCACGGTGGGGGGGTTCGTGTACGCGGATGGGGACGTGATCGAGACGTCGCTGGACTATGCGCAGTTTGAGTTCGAGGTGGGGTACTCGTTTGCGAAGCGGTCGATGTCGCCGTACGAGGGCGGGTACAAGCTGCACTCGAACTTCGAGTTGATCGGCGGGGTGCGGGTGATCGACGTGGACTACCAGTTGGTGAACGCGACGGGGGGCGACAGCGCGAGCGCGTCGGAGACGTTTGTGGAGCCGCTGGGCGGTGTGCGTCTGACGATGGAGTTGTACGAGGAGTTTGATATTGACGTGCAGGTGACGGCGGGCGGGATGCCGTTCGGGGACAAGTCGACGATCACGGTGGACGCGATGGTGGGGGGCGTGTGGCGGCCGTTCGAGAACTTTGGCGTGCAGGTGGGGTATCGGTTTACGGGTTTGAACATGACGAGCGAGTCGGATGAGGGGGACTTCGAGTGGGACGGCTCGATGGCGGGGCTGTACACGGGCGTGGTGATTCAGTTTTGAGAGCGGTCCCGTAGTGCGGGGTGAGCGAGAAAGTCAAGCGAGGGGGCGGGATTCGTTGGATGGTGGATGGGTTGAGGAAATTCGGTTGTGAAGTCGCGAGCGTATTGACGCGGGGCCGGAAGCGCGCGATACTCCTCTCCCACGCCGGGCTGGTGGGCTGGGCGTGGATGTAAGTGGTGCAGCGAGCAAGGGATTTAACTGCGGCGGGATACGGTGGGACTCGGTGGTGGGCGGGGGCAGGGTGGTCGAGGATTGACAGTTGAGAACGGCTTCCGACGCGCGGAACCCCTGGAGGGGTTACGACGCGCCTGGGGCGACCTTCGCCGAACATCGTGTGCTTGCCGCGAGGAATGGACTCATGGCGACGATTACCAAGAAGCAACTCATCGAACGGATCAGCGAGCGCACGAAGGTGAAGCGCGGGGACGTTCGGAAATCGATTCAGGAGTTTCTCGATCAGGTGATCGGGGAGTTGAAGAAGGGGAACCGTCTGGAGTTCCGCGACTTTGGCGTGTTTGAGGTGAAGGAGCGGGCGGCGCGGGTGGCGCAGAATCCCAAGACGCTGGAGCGGGTGACGGTTCCGGCGAAGCGGACGGTGAAGTTCAAGGTCGGGCGGCTGATGCGTGACTCGATCGAGTTGGGCGCGCCGGACGCGAACCGCGGGGACGCTGGCCGGAGCGAGGCGCACAAAGAGGTCAAGATTCAGGTTCCGGCGAAGGTCGGGGCCTGAGGGGGAAGTTGAAGCGAGGCGAAGCCGGGAGCTTGTGGCAGCAAAGCGGGAAGGCCTGCTGCTGTGCGGGCGGTGGGTTCGCGCGGGGGGGCGCGGGGGTTGGAGATCGGGGTTTTGGTTGGTGGGGTGAGGACGCGTGGTAGCGGGCGGGGCGGGGGTTGATCTGCTACCATGGGGTCTATGTCGAAGAACACTTTGAGCAGTGGCGTGTCGCGGATGCGGCGGGCTGTGAGAGCCGCGGTGATTTGTCTGTGCGCGGGTGGCGCGGCGCTCTCGCCTGTGGCGAGTGGTGACGAGTACCTGAGCCAGGCGAACCGGGGGTATCTGGCGATTGCGACCGACAAGCGGTCGGACCTGGTGATGCTGCCGCTGGTGGCGAAGATGGACGCGACACCGGGGGCGGTGGCGGAGCTGGGGAGCGCGGCGATGCTGCCGGCGGACGTGGGCGCGTTCGCGGAGGCACGAGCGTGGGCGGAGAAGCCTGCGCAGCGTGCGGTGCTGGAGGGGCTGGACAAGGTGACGAAGGCGACGAAGTGGAAGGAAGCCTTTGCGTGGGGGCTGCCGTACGGGGTTGAGAACGTACCGGTGGAGTTGGTGGAACTGCGGATGTACACGGAGTTGGGGGATCCGCCGACGCTGGCGGCGGCGCGGCATTTCTGGCTGCCGGAGATGGAGCGGGTGGCGTGTCTGGTGAATGTGGAGGCGACGAGGCTGGCGGCGGACGGGAAGCCGACGGAGGCTGTGGAGGTGCTGCTCAAGTGGTCGCACCTGTGCCGGCAGTTGATGGATCGGCAGATGATGACGGAGGCACGGTGGGGCGGGGCGCACATGATCCAGGCGTTGGAGCGGGTGCGGGACGTGGCGTACGAGGATGTGCGGGGGAAGCGGTTGATGGACCCGGCGAAGCTGCCGGATCAGATTTCGAAGTTCGGCGGGGACTCGATGTTTGATCTGGGGCGGATGCAGATGCCGCGGGGGGATTGGCTGGCGGCGAGCCAGGTGGGGGCGCGGGTTTTTGATGCGAGCGGCGCGGTGAACACGTCGAACTTCGGGCCGACGCTGGCGAAGCTGGGTGCGACGGAGTATCCGCTGCGGCTGTTCGCGGAGTCGGCACGGTGGCGTTCGGCGGCGGGGTCGCACGCGGACGGGAAGGACACGCTTTCGAAGATCAAGAGCGTGCAGGACGATTTTTCGTCGCGGTGGAACCTTGGGTGGTTCGACAAGCGGCACTCGGCGTTGACGGAGTACGAGCGGCTGCGGTCGGCGCGGTTCGCGTTGATTTCGCGTGCGATGCCGGACATGCGGGAGCTGTTTGATCAGCGGCAGCAGTTGATCGTGGAGATGCAGGGGACACAGCTGTCGCTGGCGTTGTCGGGGTATGTGATCGCGAACAAGGACTTTCCGCCGCAGCTGACCGCGATCCGACCGAGGTGGGTGGCGGGGATCGGGGCGGATCCGTTCAGCCGCGACGTGGCGAACACGCAGCGGAGCATTCCCGAGTACATGATCCCGATGAAGCGTCGGCTGGGGATGTCGGAGAAGGAGGAGCCCAAGCCGCACGAGATGGACATCGTGCCGGCGACGGGGAGCCCGTTCTCGACGAAGCTGAGCAACACGACGTTTATTCTGTACTCGGTGGGGGCGGACAGCGTGAACCACTTTGCGAAGCGTGTGCAGAACACGACGAAGGTGGCGGCGGGGAGCGATTACCTGATCTGGCCGCCGGTGATCAGCCTGCACCGCCAGCACCTCCGGGATTCGCAGCAGTTGAAGTGATGTGGAAGGCAGGAGCGCACGGATGTCGGACACGGCTCACAAGGTGGTGATTATTGGTTCGGGGCCCGCGGGGTGGACCGCGGCGATCTACGCGGCGCGGGCGCAGCTGCGGCCGATCGTGTACTGCGGGGTCCCGAAGCAGGATCCGGGGCCGGTGCTGCCGGGTGGTCAGCTGATGCTGACGACCGAGGTGGAGAACTACCCGGGGTTCGAGCACGGCATCGAGGGGCCCGAGATGATGGACCGATTCCGCAAGCAGGCGGAGCGGTTCGGGACGAAGGTGATCGAGGACGACATCGTGAAGTGCGACTTCTCGGGTCGGCCGTTCGTGCTGCACACGGCCGAGGGGAAGCAGGAGCGTGCGCACTCGGTGATCATCGCGACGGGCGCGACGGCGAACTGGCTGGGCCTCGACAACGAGATGCGGCTGGCGCGGAGCGGCGGGGGCGTGTCGGCATGCGCGGTGTGCGACGGGGCGTTGCCGGTGTTCCGCGATCAGCCGCTGGCGGTGGTGGGGGGCGGCGACACGGCGATGGAGGAGGCGACGTACCTCACGAAGTTCGCGAGCACGGTGTACCTGGTTCACCGGCGGGACTCGCTGCGTGCGAGCAAGATCATGCAGGAGCGGTTCCTGAGCCGGCCGAACGCGAAGGTGCTGTGGAACAAGGCCGTCTCGGACGTGCTGGGGACGGATCGGATCGAGGGGATCGAGATGACCGACACGGTGACGGGCGCGAAGAGCCGCCTGGACGTGAAGGGGCTGTTCATCGCGATCGGTCACACGCCGGCGACGCGGTTCCTGGCGGGCGCGGGGATCGAACTGACGGAGAGCGGGTACGTGGCGCTCAAGAACCGGAACTCGTACACCAACATTCCGGGCGTGTTCGCCGCGGGTGACGTGTCGGACGCGGAGTACCGGCAGGCGGTCACGGCGGCGGGCATGGGATGTCAAGCGGCCCTGGACGCGGAGCGGTGGCTCGCGGCGACGGGCGTTCACTGAGCGGCCGCGTGCCGCGAGTGGTGGAACTGGAGAAGAAGATGAAGCGTTGTGCGATGGCTGTTGCGTTTGTGGCGTGCTGCGCGGGTTTGGCGAGCGGGCAGGATGCGGCGGCGCCCGCGCCGGCGGCGGAAGTGCTGACGTCCAAGAGCGGCGAGGTGAAGTACACGCTGGAGGTGTTCGCGAGCGGGCTGCAGGTGCCGTGGGCCATGGCGTTTTTGCCGGATGGCTCGATGATGCTGACCGAGCGCGCGGGGCGGGTGCGGTTGATCAAGGACGGGAAGCTTGTGGAGGAGCCGGTGCACACGGTGGAGAACGTGTGGAAGCGTGGGGGCGAGAACGGGCTGATGGGGCTCTCGCTGCACCCGGAGTTCGCGAAGAACGGGATGGTGTACATCTCGTACGGCGACACCGCGGCGAAGGACATCCGCGTGATGCGGTATGTGTACTCGGACGGGAAGTTCGCGGACGGGAAGGAGATCCTGACGGGCCTGCCGATCGGCGCGAACCACGCGGGGTGCTGCCTGGCGTTCGGACCGGATGGGAAGCTGTATGTGACGTCGGGGGAGACGTTCAAGAAGGCTCTGTCGCAGGACATGAACTCGCTGGGCGGGAAGATCCTGCGGCTGAACGATGATGGCACGGTGCCGAGCGACAACCCGTTTGTCGGGAAGGAAGGCGTGCGGCCGGAGATCTGGGCGTCGGGAACGCGCAACGCGCAGGGGATCGACTGGCAGCCGGGGACCGGGCAGATGTTCGAGACCGAGCACGGCCCCAGCGGCGAGCGCGGGATCGGCGAGAACAACACGGAGGGTGACGAGTTCAACAAGGTGTCCAAGGGCGACAACCTTGGGTGGCCGGCCATCCACCACGACATGACGCAGGACGGCATGGTGACCCCGCTGCTGCACTGGACGCCGGGGATCGCGCCGGCGAGCGGGAAGTTCTACCGCGGCGACAAGTTCCCCGCGCTCAAGGGCAACTTCCTCGTCGGCGGGCTGAAGGGCAACCGGCTGGTCCGCATCAAGCTTGATGGCGACAAGGTCGTGTCGCACGAGACGCTCGTGAAGGGGCTGGGCCGGATCCGCGCGATCTGCGAGGGACCGGACGGCAGCATCTATTTCGCGACGAGCAACAAGGACGGTCGCGGCATGCCGAAGCCCGACGACGATCGGATCTTCCGGATGGTCCCGGCCCAGTGATCGGAAGGACGCGATGCACCAGATCACGCAGTTCGTCATCGTCGTTCCTGAGTACGACGAGGGGATCCGCTTTTTCGTGGGCGTGCTCGGGTTCGAGTTGATCGAGGACTCGGATCGCGGCGGCGGGAAGCGGTGGGTGCGCGTGCGGCCGCGGGGATCGGAGTGCGGGCTGCTGCTCGCGAAGGCCGCGGATGATCGTCAGCGGGCGGCGATCGGGAACCAGACCGGTGGGCGGGTGGCGGTCTTCCTGCACACGGACGATTTCACGCGGGACTACGCGAACCTGAGCGCGGCGGGGGTGAAGTTCCGCGGGCCGGTGCGGCACGAGGAGTACGGGACGGTGGTGGTGTTCGAGGACCCGTGGGGGAACGCGTGGGATCTGATCGAGCCGCCGGGCGGACTCAGCCACTGATGCCGGGGAGGTCGGCTTCGCCGAGGAGGCGGAACTCTTTGCGGCGGAGGATCTGGCCGGCGAGGGTGAGGTCGTCGACCGCCAGGGCGATGGTGGCCTCGCCGCCGCGTTGGTGCATCAGGGGGTAGGCGAAGTGGATCGAGAGTTCGGCGCTGAGCAGGCAGAGGCAGAGCTGGCTGAGCAGCTTGCCGCGGCAGAGCTCGACGACCAGGACGTCGCGTTCGCTGAAGGGGAGGCCTTCGTGGCGCAGGAGTTCGCGGGCGGTGGAGGCGGCGTTGGTGACGATGCGGACGACGGCGTGGTCGGAGGCTTCGTGCACGGAGAGCGCGCAGATCTGGCAGCGGCCGTCGAATGCCTCGACGAGGTCGAAGAGCTTGCCGACCTTGTTGGTGAGGAAGACGCTGAACTGGGTGACGGACGGGGGTGAGTACCCGTGGCTGGTTTCGAGTGGACTTGGGGCCTGACTCATACCACCGCTTTCCCAGGTGAGAGGGCTTGGTCGCCCGTGTCGGCGTGCTGCGCGAGCGTCCCGCTCGCGGGGTTCGAACACCAGTAGGATACCCGCAATCGGGCCCGATCACAAGCCCAAGAAAAGAGCCCCGCGGAGGGCGGGGCTCGGGAGCGTCATGCTGTGATTTGGTTCAGACGTGGAAGGACGAGCCGCACCCGCAGGTGCCGCTGGCGTTGGGGTTGTTGAAGACAAACCCGCGGCCCATGATCTCGTCGCGGAAGTCGACCGTCACGCCCTCGAGGTACAGCAGGCTCTTGGGGTCGCAGATGATGCGGATCCCGTGCTGCACGAAGAGCTCGTCGGACTCGTTCTGGTTGTCGGTCAGGTCCAGGATGTACGAGAAGCCCGAACACCCGCCGCCCTTGACGCCCACCCGGAGGCAGACGGTCGCGGGGTCGAGTTCCTGCTCCTGGATGATGCGGCGGACCTCGTTCGCGGCCAGTTCGGTGAGGATGACGCCGTGGGTGTGCGTTTCGGTGCTCGGCTTGGTGGTGGTCTCAGACATCGGTGGTTCTCCGGCTGGTGATTAGTGGGCGGCGGCGGTCTGGGGGGCTGCCGCGGCGTCCGCGGCGGGCAGACCATTCTTGGCGCGGTAGTCGGCGACCGCGGCACGGATTGCGTCCTCGGCGAGGACGGAGCAGTGGATCTTGACCGGGGGAAGGCTGAGTTCCTCGACGATCTGGGTATTGCGGATCTGCTCGGCCTGATCGAGGGAGCGGCCCTTGAGCCATTCGGTGGCGAGGGAGCTGCTGGCGATCGCGCTGCCGCAGCCGAAGCACTTGAACTTGGCGTCTTCGATCAGGCCGCTTTCGGGGTTGACCTTGATCTGGAGCTGCATGACGTCGCCGCACTCGGGGGCGCCCACGAGGCCGACGCCGATACGGGGGTCGGTCTTGACGGCGGACTGGGTGCCGAAGTTCCCGACGTTGCGGGGGTTCTCGTAGTGGTCGATGATCTTGGGTCCGTATGCCATGGGGTCCTCACAAGCCCGGTGACGGGCGTGGTGTGTCTGCGTTTAGTGGTGGGCCCATTCGACCTTGGAGAGGTCGATGCCTTCTTTGTGCATGTCGTACAGGGGGCTCATCTCGCGGAGGCGGGAGACCGCCTGCACGATCTTGTTGATGGCGAAGTCGACCTGCTCGCGGGTGGTGGAACGGCCCATCGAGAGTCGGAGGGAGGAGTGCGCGAGTTCATCGCCGACGCCCAGGCCCTTGAGCACGTAGCTGGGCTCGAGGCTGGCGCTGGTGCACGCGCTGCCGCTGGAGCAGGCGATTTCCTTCACGGCCATCATCAGGCCTTCACCCTCGACGAACCCGAAGGAGATGTTGGAGATGTGGGGGAGTCGGAGGGTTGGGTGGCCGTTGACCTTGCAGCTGTCGAGCTGACGCGTGACCTCGGTCTCGAGGTGGTTGCGGAGTTCGAGCAGACGCTGGGCGTCGGCGTTCATCTCGGCGAGTGCGATCTCGCAGGCCTTGCCAAAACCAACGATCCCGGGGACATTCAGCGTGCCGGAGCGGTATCCGCGCTCCTGGCCGCCGCCGTCGACGAGCGACGTGAGGCGGACGCGCGGGCGACGCCGGCGGACGTACAGCGCGCCGACGCCCTTGGGGCCGTACATCTTGTGGGCCGAGACCGACAGGAGGTCGACGTTGTCGGCCTCGACGTTGACGGGCATCTTGCCGGCGTACTGCGTGGCATCGGTGTGGAAGATCACGCCGCGCTCGTGGCAGAGGGCCCCGATTTCACGGATCTGGTTGATGGTGCCAATTTCGTTGTTGGCCCACATGATGCTGACGAGGATCGTGTCCTCTCGCATCGCAGCGCGGACCATGTCGGCGGTGAAGACCCCGTCCTCGGCGGGTTCGAGGAAGGTGACGTCGAAGCCTTCCTTCTGGAGGCGCTTGCACGGATCCAGGACGGCCTTGTGTTCGATGATCGAGGTGATGATGTGGCCGCGCGAGCGACCGGAGCCCGCGGGGGCCTTCTCGTACATCAGGGCGGCGCCGCGGATGGCGAGGTTGTTGGACTCCGTGGAGCCGGAGGTGAAGACGATGTCCTTCTCATCAGCCCCGAGGAGCGCGGCGACCTGCTCGCGTGCCTTGTCGACGCCGGCCTCGGAGGCCCAGCCGTAGCGGTGGTTGCGGGAGCCGGGGTTACCGAACTCGTCGGTGAAGAACGGGAGCATGGCCTGGACGACACGGGGGTCGCAAGGGGTTGTCGCGGCGTGGTCCATGTAGATAGTGGGGGGTGGGATGGCCATAGGAGCTCCTGCGTGGTCGTTGAAACTGAGTCTCAACAGAGTAGGCTTAGAACGATTCTAGACAAGGGTGGAGGGGTAGAAAGATGAAGAGAAGTTCGGGGACTGGGGTGAGACGGATTCCCGGGGGCCGGGAAATGTGTTCGTATTTTGTGTGGAATCGGTGGAAGGGGTGGGGGCGGGGGTGACGAGGTAGGTCGGGATGGGGGAGGAGGGGGTGAGGAGGGGGTGGGAAGTGGCGGCCTTGATTCCGAGGGGGTGAGGGCTAAACTCTCCTCCTTACCCGCGCGGGCGTTGGCCCACGTGGAACATCTGGAACCGTTGGAACTACCAACTCGTCACGACCCAGCCCGGGCGTGACCCCCAAGGGAGATTACCCGCGGGAGGGTTGGTGGGAGGTCGAAAGCAATGGGCAAACGCGAAGTTACGAACATTTTTAAGTTGATGGCGCCGGGCGGCACCGCGACCCCCGCGCCACCCCTCGGTCCCGTTCTGGGCTCGAAGGGTGTGAACCCCGGACAGTTCATTCAGAAGTTCAACGCCGCGACGGCTGCCCTCAAGGGCAAGATCGTGGGTTGCATCGTCACCGTGTACTCGGACCGCACGTTCGAGTTCGAGGTGAAGAGCAGCCCGGCGTCGGTGCTGATCAAGGAAGCCGCGAAGATCGAGAAGGGGTCTGGCGTTCCGAACAAGAACAAAGTGGGCAAGCTGACGAAGGCGCAGGTCGAGAAGATCGCTCAGGAAAAGATGGCGGATCTGAACTCACTGACGTTGGAAGCGGCGATGCGGGTTATTGAGGGCACAGCTCGGTCGATGGGCGTGACCATCGAAGGCTAAGCACAAGGAGCGCGAAGACATGCCAAAGCGAATCAGCAAGCGCGCCAAAGCGAACGCCGAGCTCAAGCCGACCGAAGCGGTCGAGGCTGCCGCGGCGATCCAGGCGCTGAAGAAGTTCAAGGCACCGAAGTTTGATCAGACGGTCAACGTCTGCATGCACCTCGGTATCGATACGGCCCAGGCGGACCAGAACCTCCGAGGTGCGATCTCGCTGCCCCGGGGCATCGGCAAGAGCAAGAAGGTGATCGCCTTCTGCCAGAGCGATGTTGCGGCGCAGGCGATCGCGGCGGGAGCCGTGAAGGCCGGCGGCGAGGAGCTCGTTGCGGAGATCGAGGGCGGCTACATGGACTTTGACGTCGTGGTCGCCAGCCCGGACATGATGCGGGTGGTGTCGAAGCTCGGCAAGGTGTTGGGTCCCAAGGGCCTGATGCCGAGCCCGAAGGCCGGCACGGTGACGCCGCAGGTGGTTCAGGCGGTGAAGGAGTACGGCGCGGGCAAGGTTGAGTACCGGGCGGACAAGTCCGGCAACGTGCACGCGGTGATCGGCAAGATGTCCTTCGCGGAGGACGCGTTGACCGAGAACCTGGCGTTCTTCATCACGGCGATCGAGAAGGTTCGCCCCGCGACGGCGCGTGGCCAGTATGTGAAGAAGATCACGGTGAGCGGCGCGATGACGCCGGGCGTTCAGGTGAAGTACGTCAACGCCGCCGAGACGGAGAACTAATCCATGTCGAAGACAGTCAAGCAGATCATCATGCGGGAATACACCTCCCGCATTCAGAAGGTCGCGACGGACGGCGGCGTGGAACTCCACGACGCGATGCTGATCAGCATCCGCGGGCTCAAGGCCGTGGATACGACCAAGCTCCGCGGGACGCTCGCGAAGAAGAACATCCGGGTGACGGTTGTCCGCAACTCGCTCGCTCGGAAGACGTTCGAGGGCACGACGCTGGCGGCTCTTTCGGAGCTGCTGACGGGCGCGAACGCGATCGCGTACGGCGGGAACTCCGTCGTCGAGGTTGCGCGTGAAGTCGTCGAGATCGCGGGCAAGATGCCGGGTCTCGAACTCCGCGGCGCGGTGCTCGACGGGCAGCTGTTCAAGGGCAAGGCGGGCGTTGAAGAACTGAGCAAGTTCCCGACGCGCGAAGAGGCCATCGGTCGCGTGGTCACGCTCATCCTGTCCCCCGCGCAGAAGCTCGTGGGTCAGTTGCTCGGACCCGGTCGGGCGGTTGCCGGTCTGGTCAAGTCGATCGAAACCAAGCTCGAAAAGGGCGAGGCGATCGCGAAGGTTGGTTGATATTCCCCCGTCGCTGCAGGCGGCGGGTCTCGAACTCGAAACGTCTTCTCCACTGGCCCGAAAGGGATAACGACCGGGAGTTCCGGTCCCTCTGGAGGAGCAGTACGCCGGGTTGTCCCGGCAGAAGCAGGTGCATCAATGGACGCGAAGATTACTGAACTCGGTGACAAGCTCGCTGGCCTGACCCTCAAGGAAGCGGTTGACCTCGGCAAGTACCTCAAGGACACCTACGGCATCGAAGCCGCCGCCGGCGGCGCCGTGATGGTTGCCGCTGCCGCGGGCGGCGCTGCCGCTCCGAAGGCCGAAGAGAAGACCAGCTTCGACGTGGTCCTCAAGGCCGCCGGCGACAAGAAGATCCAGGTCATCAAGGTCGTCCGCGAGGCGACGGGTCTGGGTCTGGCGGAGGCGAAGGCCCTCGTCGACGCCCCGGGCAAGGCGATCAAGCAGGGTCTGGACAAGGCCGAGGCCGAGAAGCTCAAGAAGTCCCTGGAAGAGCAGGGCGCGACGGTCGAGCTCGCCTAAGGGCTGGCCCGGTCGGAGTCGGTCTTTGGCCGGGAGGGGTGACGAACCCTGATCCGGCAAACAGTATGGTACGGGGCCCGTCCGCGAGGGCGGGCCCTTTTTTCCCCTCGGCAGGCGGTCGGGGCGGGAGCGCGGAAGGGCCCGACGGAATTGTCGTCGGGTTGTGGATGCGGTCTCGTGACGGGGGCTATACTGGTTGGTTCGAGACGTATCGGCGAACTACGTTCACGACAATGGGCAAGCCGTTGAACGACGCGGAACGAATTTAGCGAGATGACCCCGGCTGCGGAGCGCTGCGAGGCGCGCGGTCTGGGGTCTTGTTTTCCATCGCGAGGATCCCGATGGCAGCGATGTCTACGTCTTCCAAGAAGGTTCGTTCGTTCGCGAAGCGCGGGGACGCCATGACGGTCCCCAACCTGACCGAGGTGCAAACGGACGCGTACGAGCGTTTCCTGCAGCTGGGCGTTGGCCCGGATGAGAGGAACACTCACATCGGTCTTGAAGCGTTGCTCCGTGAGATCTTTCCGATCAAGAGCTACGACGAGACGATGACCCTCGAGTACGTGACCTATGCGCTCGAAGAGCCGAGGTACACGGCCGACGAATGCCGCGAGCTCCGGTTGACCTACGGTCGGCCGTTCAAGATCACGGTTCGTCTGAAGCGCGAGGGGCGTCCGGACATGCCCGAGGAGGACATCTACCTCGGCGAGTTCCCGATCATGATGGGCGGCGGCGAGTTCATCGTGAACGGTGCCGAGCGCGTGATCGTGAGCCAGCTGCACCGGTCGCCGGGCGTGGACTTCTCGATCGTCTCTTCGGAGGCGGACCGCCCGCTGCACTCGACCCGAATCATCCCCGAACGCGGGAGCTGGATCGAGCTCGAAGTCACCAAGAAGGATGTTCTGGCGATGCGGATCGACCAGAGCACCAAGATGGCGGCGACGACGTTCCTGCGCTGCCTGGACGAGAGCGTGAGCGCGACCGACCAGCTGCTGCGCCTGTTCTACGAGGTGAGCGAGATCAAGGCCGAGGCCGTGCGGCCCGAGCACTGGGCCGCCGAGTCGATCATCGACACGGAGACCGGTGAGGAGCTGATCCACGTCGGCCGGCAGCTGGGGGAGGAGATCGCCTCCAAGATCATGAACTCGAGCCTGAAGAAGGTTCGCGTGATCGAGAACCCCAGCGACGTGCTGATCCTGAACACCGTGGCGGAGGAGAAGCTCGAGCTGTTCGAGGCTCCGACCGACTACGAGCGCGCCCTGCTCAAGGTGTACAGCAAGCTGCGGCCGGGCAACCCGCCCCAGGTGGACAAGGCCCGCCAGCTGTTCATCGAGAAGTTCTTTGACGACAACCGCTACCGGCTCGGTCGCGTCGGTCGCTTCCGGATCAACCGCAAGTTCGACCTGAACGTTCCCGAGGACATGATGTTCCTGCGGAGCGAGGACTTCCTGCGCGTCGTGCAGTACATGCTCGACCTGCGGAGCAACCGTCCCGATCCGAAGACCGGCCGTCCCGCCGCGATGGTGGACGACATCGATCACCTCGGCAACCGTCGTCTGCGGACGCTGGACGAGCTGGCGGTCGAGGAGCTGCGCAAGGGCTTCCTGAAGCTGAAGCGCACGGTCCAGGAACGCATGAGCGTGAAGGAGCCCGACGAGCTCACCAAGATCGCGGATCTGGTGAACAGCAAGAGCATCAGCAGCGCGATCGACTTCTTCTTCGGCCGCAGCGAGCTGAGCCAGGTCGTGGACCAGACCAACCCCCTCTCGAGCCTCGTGCACGAGCGGCGTCTCTCGGCCCTCGGGCCGGGCGGTCTGAACCGCAAGCGTGCCGGCTTCGAGGTTCGCGACGTGCACATCAGCCACTACGGCCGGATCTGCCCGATCGAGACGCCCGAAGGCACCAACATCGGTCTGATCGCGAGCCTTGGCATCTTCTCCTCGATCGACGAGTACGGCTTCCTGCGCACCCCCTACCGGGAGGCGAAGGACGGCGCGGCGACGGGCAAGATCCTGCACCTGCGTGCCGACGAGGAAATGAAGGCGGTTCTCGCTCCGGCGGATGCGCTGGACGACAAGGGTCGCCTCAAGAAGGGCCACATCCTGGCCCGCGTGGACGGCGAACTCGCGGCGGTTGATTCGTCGAAGGTGGACTACGTCGACATCAGCCCCAAGCAGATCGTCGGCATCTCCGCGGCCCTCATCCCGTTCCTCGAGCACGACGACGCCAACCGCGCGCTGATGGGTTCGAACATGCAGCGCCAGGCGGTGCCCCTGATCAAGGTGGAGCCGCCGTTCGTGGCGACGGGCATCGAGGTTTCGGTCGGCCACAACAGCGGCATGGTGGTCACGGCGAAGAACCCGGGCGTGGTGACGTTCGTGGACGCCGAGCGCGTGATCATCGACAACTCCGACGAGTACGTGCTGAGGAAGTTCGTCGGCCTGAACGAGCGGACGTGCCTGAACCAGCGCCCGATCGTGAAGAAGGGTGAGAAGGTCGAGAAGGGCCAGGTCCTGGCGGACGGCGCGAGCACGTCCCTGGGCGAGCTGGCGATCGGCAAGAACGTGCTCGTGGCGTTCAACACCTTCGACGGGTACAACTTCGAGGACGCGATCGTCATCAACCAGCGTCTGGTGAAGGACGACACGTTCACGAGCATCCACATCGACGCGTTCGACGTGGAGATCCGCGAGACCAAGCTCGGTCGCGAGGAGTTCACGCGGGATATCCCGAACGTGTCGGACAAGATGCTGCGGAACCTCGACGAGTTCGGGGTGATCCGGGTCGGTGCCCGCGTGGGCCCCGGCGACATCCTGGTCGGCAAGGTCAGCCCCAAGAGCAAGACCGAGCTCACTCCTGAAGAGAAGCTGCTGCACGCGATCTTCGGCCGGGCCGGCGAGGACGTGAAGAACGACTCCCTGGAAGTTCCGGCGGGCGTTGAGGGCGTGGTCATCGGCGCCCGGAAGTTCAGCCGTCGTCTCCACATGAACGAGGAGCAGAAGAAGCTCCTCAAGAAGGAGATCGCGGACTACGAGAAGCTGATGGACGAGAAGTCCATCTCGCTCTTCCGCCAGATGGTGAACGCGATCAACGACGCCACCGGGACCCCGATGGTCGATCCGAACACTCGTCAGAAGGTGGGCGCCAGCGACATCACGGAAGTCATCATGGAACAGATCCGCACCTTCGATCCCAAGTGGATCAAGGGCGGTAAGGAAACCAAGGGCGCGGCGGAGACGCTGTACCGGCAGTTCTGGCCGCGCGTTACGGCGATCGGGACGGAGAAGAACCGCAAGGTGAGCCACATGAAGCGGGGCGACGAACTGCCCAGCGGCGTGCTGGAGATGGTGAAGGTCTACATCGCGACCAAGCGGCAGCTCTCGATCGGCGACAAGATGGCGGGTCGGCACGGGAACAAGGGCGTCATCGCCCGCATCGTTCCCGAGGAAGACATGCCGTTCATGGAAGACGGCACCCCTGTCGAGGTGCTGCTCAACCCGCTGGGCGTGCCCAGCCGTATGAACGTCGGCCAGATCCTGGAGACGCACCTTGGTTGGGCGTCGAAGGTCCTGGGCTTCCAGGCCGTGACGCCGGTGTTCGACGGCGCGAGCGAGACGCAGGTGCACGCGGCGATCGACGAGGCCAACAAGCACGTGGCCGAGCGCCTCGAGCACCACGAGAAGACGGCGACGTGGCCGCACCCGCGCGAGATCCTCGCGAAGATGCCGCCGCAGTGCAAGATCCAGCTCTTCGACGGGCGTACGGGCGAGGCCTTCACGCAGCGGACGACCGTGGGCTACATGTACATCCTGAAGCTCCACCACCTGGTGGACGACAAGATCCACGCCCGCGCCACGGGTCCCTACTCCCTCATCACGCAGCAGCCCCTGGGCGGCAAGGCCCGCACGGGTGGTCAGCGCTTCGGCGAGATGGAGGTTTGGGCGCTCGAGGCGTACGGCGCGGCGTACATCCTTCAGGAACTCCTGACGGTGAAGTCCGACGACGTCGAAGGTCGTACCAAGATCTACGAGAGCATGGTGAAGGGCACGAACAAGCTCGAGGCCGGCATGCCGGTCGCGTTCGACGTGCTCTGCAACGAGCTCAAGGGTCTGGGTATGAACGTGACGCTCGAGAAGAAGAAGACCGACGGCGGCAGCCTGCTCTGACCGTGCCGTTCACCCCCGCCCGGATCGCGGGCGAGGGGTGGTCCGTGGTTCGTGCTTGAGTGCAGCGATAGCGAAGCGATGATTCGCCCCGCCCGGGGGGGCGGTGAGCAAAGGGAACACCCATGTCCGAGGCCGTCTACGACCGTGTGAACGACTTCTCCGCCGTCAAGGTCACCCTCGCGTCTCCGAACGAGATCCGCGCGTGGTCCTATGGCGAGGTGAAGAAGCCGGAGACGATCAACTACCGCACGTACCGCCCCGAGAAGGACGGGCTCTTCTGCGAGCGCATCTTCGGGCCCGAGCGCGACTACGAGTGCGCGTGCGGCAAGTACCGCGGGACCAAGTACAAGGGCATCATCTGCGACCGGTGCGGCGTGAAGGTGACCCACTCGCGCGTGCGCCGCAAGCGCATGGGCCACATCAACCTCGCCAGCCCCGTGGTCCACATCTGGTTCTTCAAGAGCATGCCCAGCCGCCTGGGCACCCTGCTGGGCATGAAGACCAGCGACATCGAGAAGGTGGTCTACTACCAGGACTACGTGGTGACCGACCCGGGTGACACCGAGCTCAAGCTCCGCCAGATGCTCACCGAGGACGAGTACCGCACCAACGTCGACAAGTACGGCAACGCGTTCGACGCCAAGATGGGCGCGGACGCGATCCGCAAGCTCATCGAGGTCACCAACCTCGACGAGGTCGCCGCCGGCATCCGCGAAGAACTCAACAACACCAAGAGCAAGCAGAAGATCAAGGACCTCGCCAAGCGCCTCAAGCTCGTCGAGCAGATCCGCGGCAGCGAGAACGACCCGTCCTGGCTGGTCATGGACGTGGTGCCGGTGATCCCGCCGGACCTTCGCCCGCTGGTGCTGCTCGAGAGCGGCAACTTCGCCACGAGCGATCTGAACGACCTCTACCGCCGCATCATCAACCGCAACAACCGCCTCAAGAAGCTGATGGACCTCAACGCCCCCGAGGTCATCATCCGCAACGAGAAGCGGATGCTGCAGCAGGCGGTGGACGCGCTCTTCGACAACAACCGCTGCCGCAGGCCTGTCCTGGGCTCGTCGAACCGTCCGCTCAAGAGCTTGACGGACATGATCAAGGGCAAGCAGGGTCGCTTCCGCGAGAACCTGCTCGGTAAGCGCGTCGACTACTCCGCGCGTTCGGTCATCGTCGTCGGTCCCGAGCTGAAGCTGCACCAGTGCGGCCTCCCGAAGAAGATCGCGCTGGAGCTGTACCAGCCGTTCATCATCCGCAAGCTCAAGGAGCACGGCCTCGCGGACACGATCAAGAGCGCCAAGCGCATGCTCGAGCGCCGCGACGCCGCGGTGTGGGACATCCTCGAAGAAGTGATCTACCAGCACCCGGTTCTGCTGAACCGAGCCCCGACCCTGCACCGAATGGGTATCCAGGCGTTCGAGCCGGTGCTCGTGGAAGGCAACGCCATCCGCATCCACCCGCTGGTGTGCGGTGGCTTCAACGCCGACTTCGACGGTGACCAGATGGCCGTGCACCTCCCGCTGAGCGTGGAGGCCCAGGCCGAGGCCCACGTGCTGATGCTGAGCACGCACAACATCTTCTCCCCCGCGAACGGCAAGCCGATCATCTCGGCGTCGCAGGACATCGTCATGGGCGTGTACTTCATCACGTACATGGACCCCGAAGAGAAGACCCACGACAAGCTGCCGAAGTTCAAGGACCGCCGCGAGGCGATCCTGGCGATGGAGCAGAAGAAGGTCCACCCCCACGACCGCATCCTCGTCCGCATCGACGGGTTCGAGAACGTGGTCGAGAGCCAGGGCGGCGCGGTCAAGCCGATGCCGTCCAACAAGCGGGTCATGACCACCGCCGGCCGCTGCCTCTTCGCCGACGTGCTCACCCCGGGCATGCCGTTCTACAACTGCGCCCTGGGCAAGAAGGGGTGCGCCCGCGTCATCGACGACTGCTACTCGATGTGCGGCCGTCCCTCGACCATCGATCTCCTCGACCGTCTCAAGGAAATGGGCTTCAAACAGTCCACCCTTGCCGGTCTCTCGTTCGCGATCACCGACCTGCGCATCCCCATGGAGAAGCAGGCCCTGCTCGACGAGGCCCAGAAGAAGGTCGACCGCATCGAGAAGAACTACGACCGAGGCATCATCACCGCCCGCGAACGCTACAACCAGCTCCTGGACATCTGGTCCCACTGCCGCGAAGAAGTGCAGAAGAAGCTCGTCACGGCCCTCAAGCAGGACCGCCGCGAAGACGACGGCCGGGAACTCCCCGCCGACGCCAAGACGGGCAAGTGGTACCTCAACCCCGTGTACCTCATGATCGACTCGGGTGCCCGCGGCAACATCACCCAGATGCAGCAGTTGGCCGGCATGCGTGGTCTGATGGCCAAGCCCAGCGGCGAGATCATCGAGACCCCCATCCGCGCGAACTTCCGCGAGGGTCTGAACATCCTCGAGTACTTCTCCTCCACCCACGGTGCGCGTAAGGGTCTGGCCGATACCGCCCTCAAGACGGCGGACTCGGGCTACCTCACCCGCAAGCTGTGCGACATCGCGCAGTCGGTGATCATCGGCGAGCACGACTGCGGCAGCAAGCGCGGCATCGTGAAGCGGGCGATCTACAAGGGCGAGCAGGTCGACGTTCCCCTCCGCGACCAGATCGTCGGTCGCGTGTGCGTCTCCGCGGTCATCAACCCCAAGACGGGCGAGGTGATCATCCGCGACAACGAGATGGTCTCCATCGAGGCCGCGGCACGGGTCGAGGACCTGGGCATCGACGCGGTGATGGTCCGTTCGCCGCTGACGAGCGAGAGCCGCTCGGGCTGCTCGGTGCTGGACTACGGCATGGACATGTCGACGGGCAAGCTGGTTGAACCGGGTCTCGCGGTGGGCATCATCGCCGCGCAGTCGATCGGTGAACCTGGTACTCAGCTGACGATGCGTACGTTCCACACGGGCGGCGTCGGTCAGCGTACGGCCGAGCACACGAAGTACGACGCGCTGAACTCGGGTATCCTCGAGCTGCGTGACTGCAACGCGGTGCCCTCGAAGGACGACGACGGCCACGACGCGTTCGTCGTGCTGAAGCGCAACGCCGAACTGGCGGTGCTCTCGGCCAACGGTCGCGAACTCGAGAAGTTCAAGGTCCCCTACGGCGCGTTCGTGTACTGCAAGCACGGCGACGAGATCAAGAAGGGCACCACGATCATCAAGTGGGACCCGCACCGCGTCCCGATCCTCGCCGAGAAGGACGGCGTGATCCAGTTCAAGGACATCGAACTGGGCCAGACCGTCCGTGAAGAGGAAGCCGGTCGTGGTCAGAAGGCTCTGGTCATCATCGAGCACAAGGGCGACCTGCACCCGCAGATCAACGTGTGCGACGACGCGGGCAACATCCTGGACTTCCACTACCTCCCGGCGCGTGCGCGTCTGGAAGTGAAGGACGGTCAGGTGATCAAGTCCGGTCAGATGATCGCCCGTCAGCCCCGCTCCGCCGCCGGTTCGCAGGACATCGTCGGTGGTCTGCCCCGCGTGACGGAGATCTTCGAAGCCCGCAAGCCCAAGGACCCGGCCATCATGGCCGAGATCTCGGGCCGCGTCGAGATCTTCTCCGACAAGCGCAAGGGCAAGATGACCATCCGCGTGATCTCCGACGCGGGCATCGAGAAGGACCACCACGTCCCCAGCGACAAGCAGCTGCTGGTGCACACGGGTGACTACGTGCAGGCCGGTGACCCGCTCACCGAAGGCCCGCTGGTCCCGCACGACATCCTCCGCATCAAGGGCGAGGAAGCGCTGTGGACGTACATGCTGGACGAGGTCCAGAACGTCTACCGCGCTCAGGGCGTGGGTATCAACGACAAGCACATCGAGCTCATCCTGAGCCAGATGCTCCGCAAGGTGAAGGTCGAGGCCCCCGGTGACACCGACCTGCTCCCGCAGGAAGTTGTCGATCGGTACAACTTCAAGCAGAAGAACAAGCACATCGAGGCGTTCGCCCGCATCACCGATGCCGGCGGCACCGAGCTCAAGGTCGGTGACCTCGTCCACAAGAGCCTCATCAAGGAGGCCAACGCCAAGGCCGAGGCTGCCGGTCGCGACGGTGCGAAGGCCAAGCGTGCACGCCCGGCCTCCGGCCGTACGCTGCTGCTGGGCATCACTAAGGCCGCGCTCTCCAGCGATTCGTTCCTCTCCGGTGCGTCGTTCCAGGAGAGCACCAAGGTGCTCACCGAAGCGGCCCTCCGCGGCGCGATCGACGAGCTCATCGGCCTCAAGGAGAACGTCCTCCTGGGTCACCTCATCCCCGCGGGTACCGGCTTCCGGCCGTACCAGGACATCCGCGTCCGCCCGCTGGTCGAGATCCCGGCCGACGAGGATGACGATCAAGAAATGCTCGCGGACGCCCGCGACGCGGCGGAGGCGCTCGGCGCCGATCGCCACGATCGCCTCGGCTCCCCGCAGATCGAGGTTCAGGCAGGCAGCCTCCGCGACGTGATCGCCGGCGGCCAGCCCGGCGCACCCGCCGGCGCCTGATCCGGTTCGCACAACCCATGAAACGACAGACCCCCGCTCGAAAGCGGGGGTCTGTTCTTTTGGAGGCAATCGAGCGCCGGCGACGTAAACCCCTTACGTCGCCGGCGTCGCGCCCCTGGCCGCCTCGGCCCGCTCGATGCGGGCCATCAGTTGCTCCGGACGCATGACCGGGAGATCACAAACCCCTGTGATCGCCGCGAGCCGTGCGTAGAGCGAACACGCGCCGCACCCCGTGCCGCAGCCGGTGGTGCTCTTGATCTGATCGAACGAGAACCCGCAACCCGCGAGGCGGATGACCTCGCGGAACGAAACACTGCGACAGATGCACCGTGTTACTGCCATGTAGTTACCGCCATGAATCAGCATCCGGGACGTAGTGGGGGACGTTGGACGTACCGATCGAACCGATGAGGAACCGCTCGTCCACCAGCCAGTCGGGCTTGGCCCTCGTGCTCCGAACGCCGCCGTCGGCGCGGGCGGAGGCGTTCACGTGGTCGCGGCCCTGGTGGCGGAACGACGTCGTCGGCGATTCGTTGGGCACCCAGTCTCCGCCGCTGAAGAGCATCGGCGGATCCAGCAGGGCGCAGTTCGCGGGACGCACGCCGCCCGTGGGCAGCATCGTGTCCGCGAACACGAGGATCTCCGGCGGCGAGGGGATCTCGAACATCCGACGCCACGGCCGGTGACCGATCTGGGCCGCCCAGCCCGGCGTCTTCGCGGGCGTCAGGTAGTAGCCGTTGTACCCGTAGGTGCTCGTGGGTGCGCGGCTGGGGCCCTGGGGCGCGTACGTGCCCCACGGCTGGCTCGGGCACTCGAAGATCGTGCCCCGCTGCAGGAGCGGGATATCCACGTACGGCGCGATGAAGCCGACCGTGTAATCGGGGGCCGCCGTGGGTGTGCCGTGGCTGCCGAACCAGTACACCTGCTGGCCGTTCACCATCTCGCTGGTCCGCCAGTACGCCAGGGGCATGCAGTAGTCGCGGAAGTCGTGCGAGTAGAGTGTCCAGCCGGTGATCAGCTGGTGCTGGTTCGACATGCAGACCGCGTGGCGACCTGATTCGCGCGAGCGGGCGAGCGCGGGCACAAGCAGCGCGAGCAGCAACGCGATCACGCCGATGGTGACGATCAACTCGATGAGCGAGAATCCACGACGGGTCATCGCGTCACCCCCAGATCGACACGCTCTTGCTTGCGCAGTTCGCTGATGAGGAGCGCTCGGTCGCTGCTGGTTGCTGCGCCGTTCTGATCCACGTCCCGGCGGCCGCGGCCCTGCTCCCATGCGTAGAGATCGCCGATCGTGACCCAGCCGTCCTCGTCGACGTCGTAGGCCGGCGGGAGCGTCCCGAAGGCGCGGAGCCCGAGTGCCCCCACGCTGTAGATCAATCCACCGACAACGGCGGGCGTGGAGCCGGCACCGGTCGAGAAGCCCTCAAAGAACTGGGGCTCGGAGGGCGTGTGGTCGAGGTCGAGCACGAACAAGCCATTGGACGGCTCGGTGGTCAGTTCGGAAATCGAGCCCACGCCGCAGAGCACCTTCACGCTGTGGCCGCTGACGCGGACCGCGGGTTGCACCGAATAGCCGCCCAGAGGGATGTACTCGTCGAGGTCAATGGTGCCGTCCTCGTCCGCGTCCACCCAGGTCGAAAGCGCCGAGTTCCAGAGGCGGTGGGCGTGATCGCCTTCATCCTCGAACAGTTCGAGGGAGAGCGCGCTGCCCGAGCCCGAGAACCCCGAAGACAACAGGACACGGTTGCACGAGAGCGGGATCGGGATCGACGAAGTTCGGTTGCAGGGGGTTGACCAGATCAACTCGCCGCTGGTCGCATCCAACTTCACCAGGGTCGCGCTGTCGAGCCCGCCGAAGAAGTTGTAGGTCGCCGCGAAGATCGCGCCGCCGCTGTCATCCTCCGAACCCACGGCCGACACTCCGCCGAAGAACCCGTTGAGGTCCGGCGAGGGGGCGACCCATGCTGGTGACGGAGTGCCCACGGAGTCGATCGCGAAGGCGTAGACCGAGCCCGGAGTTCCCGCCAGATAGGAGCCCGCGCTCGAGACGTACACCAGCCCGGTGCCGCCCTTCGAGTTGGGGATGTACGCCGGCGAGTTGCCCGCTGCGCCCTGGATCGGCGCGCTCCACACGATCTGGCCGGGGAGGTAGGGGTTGAGCGCGGCGTTGAACGGGTCGATGTTGATGCAGTACAGCTTGGCCGATGATCCAAAGCCGTCGTAGTCGGTGATGAAGCAGCGGTTGCGGCTGCCGCGGTCGTCGGTGACGAGCGGGGACGCGTTTACGATGGTCCTGGTGAGTTGGCGCGACCAGCGGACGGCGCCGGTGACCATGTCGTAGGCGACGAGGCTGCGGTTTGACCCGTGGAGCACGGTGCCGTTGCGGAGGTCGATGCAGGGCGTGGCGAAGGACTCGCCCGCGACCGCACCGACAGGCACGGCCCAGAGGGGTGTGCCGCTGAGGGCGTCGAAGCAGAAGAGGCGTGGTTGGTTCGCCTGGCCCATCGCCGGTGACACGGTGCCCGTGACATAGATCTTCCCGCCCGCACCGACGACCCCGGTCTGGGGTGTGAATTCGATGGTGTTTCCAGCGGGGTCGAGCGTCTGGGTCCACAGGGCGTTGGAGAGCGAGGGGAGATCCGAGCCAGCGGCTGCGAGACGCTGGGGACTGCCGGCCAAGTGCGTCCAGTCGGTGGACTGGGCGGTGGCGGAGGGCGCGAGCACGGCGAAGCACGCGGCGATGCAGATCGCGAGCGGGCTGCGGACGTGGCAGCGGATGTACGGGCCGGTCTTCATTTCAAACGCTCCGGCGGCCTTTCGACCGGCGGAGCAACCTCTCTCTACGAACGGTCATCGCCGACGACGGAACATGGCCATCCCCATGGCCATGAGCACGCCTGCCGCGGGTGCGGGCACCGGCGAAACATCCGCGAAGGCTTCGACCTCGAACGTCGCGGAGACGAGCGAGATGTTGGACACGCGGATGAAGGAGATCGACGCAAGGCCGGAGGAAGCGATGTCAAACCCCGTCCCGCCCCCGGAGCCGTTGTACGCGGCGACGAGTTGCGGGAACGACATCGAACCGGGAGAGAGACCCGGGTCCACCGGCCTTGTGAAATCGCTGGGCACGAGGCCTGGGTTGGCGGCGTAGGGATCGGAGAGGTCGGAGTAGCCCAGCGTCGGGTAGAGGCCATCGACGGAACCATTCAAACGGAACCAGGTGGATCCGTCCGCGCTGACATCGACCGCGGAACCCCGCCCGCGGCCGAAGAGCGCTCCGTCCGGAGTCGTCGTCCCCACGGCGACTTCCGGATCGATGAACGACTCGTCGATGAATCCTGCATTCCCGAAGATGATGAGATCGAGCCCGAACGGGTTCATGGGGTCGTCGACGATGGGCTCGTCAAACGCGACAACCAGGGCACCGCCCAGCCCGACGGAGACGACCTCGTCGGTGCCGAAGGCGGGGTTAAAGGGGGTGACGGCTCCCGGGAAGGGGCCAAAGGGGGAGATTTCGCCGGTCATTCTCTCCGGAGAGCCCAGGACCACCGACGGAGTCAGGTAGTCAGGCTGGGCTCCAAACCCCGCGGAGTAGAAGACCACGCGATCCGCCCAAGGATCGGAGGCAAACACAGAACTCGATGCCGCGAGAACGAAAGCGGGAACAAAACGAGCGAAAGACATTGAGAACAACTCTCTCCGCGAACACGGTTGTTCATCCTGACTCGCGCAGGACGATCCCTTGCCAATGGGCAGGGCCGATCGCGGGGATAGTTCCGGGGGTGCGCGACGAAGGGACAACGTCGCGAACTCGACGGAGCCCTTGCCGATACCGCTGAGCGGCATCAGCCCGCGAGGGCCGACCGACACACAGCACTCGGCAGGTCTTCCGGCTCTGGGCTCAACGGGCCGTCTTCCCGAGGGGCGGATATCCGCTTCCTCAGTGACTTGGGTTGTCGTCGCCTTTCGGCGAGTTCAACCCGTGGCCCGCGTCAACACCCATTACGGCGGCGCGTCCGCGGTGGAGTTTCACCACTCTTCCCTTTTCACCCGAGCGGCTTCTTGCGAAGTCCCCCGGGCACCGAGTGCAGAGATCAGCATACCGAACCAGAAGACCGTGTCAAGCGGTATTCCGAGAACTCAGAAATCGGACCCCGATCGATTGTGATGTTCATTTGGTTCGGCGGTTGGAAGGGCCCCGCCGTTGCCTCCGGGGGTCTGCTCCCGTGCGGGCACCGACCCCTCCGAGGCTCCGCTCCG
>JBIKMF010000146.1:0-9137 GCA_044359425.1 Phycisphaerales bacterium | reverse complement strand
CCACGCCGCGGTCGGCGGGATCACCGAGAGCGACGTGCTGCTGGCGGACGCCAGCCGTGCGATCGTCATCGGGTTCAACGTCATCCCGTCGGGCAAGGCGCGTCAGCTGGCCGAGTCCAAGGGCGTGGAGATCCGGACGTACCAGGTCATCTACGACATCACCGACGACCTGCGCAAGGCCGCCGAAGGTCTGCTGGCACCGGAGATCCGCGAGGAGATCCTGGGCCACGCGGACGTCCGCGCCGTGTTCAAGATCTCGAAGGTCGGCAGCGTGGCGGGTTGCTATGTGACCGACGGCACGGTCCAGCGCGACGCGCTGATCCGCGTGACCCGCAACGGCGTGGTGGTCGAGCACGACCGCCGGCTGGCGCAGCTCAAGCGTGTCAAGGACGACGCGAAGGAAGTCCGCTCCGGCATGGAGTGCGGCATGAAGATCGACGGGTACGACGACATCAAGGAAGGCGACGTGCTCGAGTGTTACCGGAAGGTCGAGGTGAAGCGCACGCTGTGACCGACGGGCGCCGCGGCGCCCTACGGGCCACAGGCGTGGACGATCCATGGTCGTGGGCATCCTCCAGTTCGAACTGCACGTGCACGACGCGTCATCCCTCAAGGACAAGCGCCGGGTCGTGCTGTCCGTGAAGGACCGGCTGCACCGGACGCACCACGTCAGCGTGGCCGAGGTCGGGATGCTCGAATCGTGGTCCGTCGCGAGGCTCGGTATCGCGGTCGTCGGGAACGACGGCAAGCACATCGCGGGCGTGCTCGACAAGATCACCGCCGACCTCCGAGCCCTGCACGACGCCGAGCTCGGAGACACGACCCGGGAGATCCTGTACGGGCGAGAGTTCGGGGGCGGCGATGCCGAACCCGACGAGGACGAAGACGAGATCGAAGCCGAGGTTCGCCGCAGGGCGGGCGAAATCACGGAAGAAGGTGCCCGATGAATCACAAGAACGAACAGACCGCCGCGGCGATCCAGCGGGCCGTGCAGCAGATCATCGCCAAGGGGCTGCAGGATCCGAGGATCTCGGGCCTGATCACCATCCTGGACGTCCGCGTGACCCGGGACATGGCCCAGGCGGTGATCTCGTTCTCGGTGCTGCCGCAGGACCGTGAGGAACTCGTGCTCCACGGGCTGGAGCAGGCCGCGAACTTCATCCGGCGCGAAGTCGGCGAGATCGTGCGGGTCCGGCAGTTGCCGCAGTTCATCTTCAAGATCGACCGCTCGCTCAAGAAGCAGGCGGCCGTGTTCGCGGACATCAACAAGGCCGCGGAAGAACTCCGCGCCCGGGGCGTGCCGCCGCAGGACGCCGAGCCCAAGGGAACAGAGGAGACCGCCGAGTGAGCCCAGCCGATCCCTCCAAGAAGCTGGCCGGCCTGCTCAAGCGACTCCGCTCGAAGTACGACGCGGAGAAGCCCTGCCGCATCAGCGGGCCCGACGTGCCCGCCCGTGAAGCGATCGTCGACGAGCTCGTCTACTCCATCCTGATGTGGGAAGCCTCGTCCAATCAGGCCAAGGCCGCGTTCAAACGCCTCCACGAGGCGTTCGTCGACTACAACGACCTCCGCGCCGCGATCGACGACGAGATCGTCGACGTGCTCGGTGAGAAGTTCCCCCTCGCGCTGGAACGGGCCCGTCGCCTCCGTGCCGCCCTCCACGACATCTACCGCCGCCAGCACGGCGTCTCCCTCGGCCACTTGGTCGATCTCTCCAAACGCGACGCCAAGGCCTACCTCGAATCCCTCGAGGGCGTCCCGGTCTTCGCCTCGCACCGCGTGCTCCTCGGCGAACTCCACGTGCACGCCGTCCCGGTCGACGAGCGACTCCGAGACCTCCTCGCCGCCGAGGGTGTCCTCGACGAAGCCAACGACGTGCACAGCGCGACCACCTTCCTCGAACGCAACATCCACGCCGACGAGACGCTTCACGCCGCGGCATCGCTCCAGGCATGGTCCGACGATGAGGGCCAGACCCCCAAGCGAGAGAAGCGAGCCCAGGCTCCCACCATCGAAATCCCCGTCAAGCCCGCGCCGAAGAAGGCCGAGCCAAAGCCCACGAAGCCTGCGACCGCCAAGAAGACCAAGGCCAAAGGCAAGACTGGAGGCTGACTGATGCGTGCCCCCGGCCTCTCCCTCCCGCTCATCCTCACCCTGGTGTCCGGCGCGGCGCTGGTCGTCGGGTGTGCGCAGCGTGCCGCGCCCGACGCCGATACCGCCGCACCGTCAGCCCCTGGCGCACCGACGGATCCGCTCGCCGCGCTCGAAGCTTCGCAGGAGTCACGTCCCGACGAACTCGCCCTCGCGCTCCCGCCGCAGGCGTGGAACGAGACCGGCATCCCCGCCGCGCTCCCCGCCGCCGAGTTGGCCCCGGGCACAAAGGCGACCCGATCGCTCGAAGAGACACTCACGCTCCTTCGCGCCGAGCGTCAACCGATCGAGCGAGTTGTTCGCCCCGCGGACACCGAAGCCCTGCACCTGTACTCCTCCGGCCGACTGAAGCTCGCCGACCGCAAGGCCGCGGAGGCGATCGAAGATCTCGAAGCGGCGGCGAAGATCGACCCGGATGCCGCGGAAATCTGGCGGGCACTGGGCGAGGCACAGTTCGGTGCTGGCCGCAGGCAGAACGGTATCGGTTCGTTCACCAAGGCCGTGTCGCTGGGGCTGAACGAGGCCGTCGCGCACTGGATGATCGGCCGCGATGCGCTCCGTTCCAAGCGGGCCGACGAGGCCGTCAAGTCCCTGGTGCTCGCGATCGATGCCCCCGACATGAAGGCCGAGTCAGATCTCGGCGTGCTGGTGAAGGTCGATCTCGCCGACGCGCTCGCCGCGGCGGGTTCGCTCCGCGCCGCTCGCGAGGCCCTCACGGGCGCACTGACCACCCCGTTCGGTTCGCTCGCGTACAGCCGCTTCCGGCCGGAGTTGGCGGAGGTCTTCCGCAAGCGCCCCGAACTGTGGACGCGGGCCGGTGACCTCGCCTGCAGGCTCGGCGACCCCGAGTCGGCGCTGAAGGACTACGCCGAAGCCTCCGCGCTCAATCCCGTGGACCCCGTCGGCGTGTGGCTTCGCTCGGTTCGGGCGGAGCTCGCGCGCGGTCGTTCGGCCGCCGCGGCACGGATCCTGCTGCAATCGCTCACGTCCTCGAACGGACGCATCGACGACCGCCAGGTCGCTGCAATCGGCACACTCGCCTCGCTCCCGAGCGTCGGCCGCGCGGTCTCCACGCGTCTTCGCGAGATGGCCTCATCGGCGGCGATCTCCCCCACTCTCGCCTCTCGGCTCACGCGTGCAGCAGCGGCGGCCGCCAGCCCGCGCGAGTCGATCGAGTTGCTCCGCGACCTCGTCGCCATGCGTCCTTGGGACGGCGCGGCGGTCGTCGACCTGCTCGCACGATTCGGCGACGATCAGGGCGCCGAGCGCGAGCGAGAGCTCGTCGCGCTCACCGCGCGAAGCCCCGTAGATGCGCCCGTGTACGCGTCGGCCTGCCTCGCGCTCGGACGCGGTGTGGATGACTTCATCACGAGGCTCGCGAGCGACACGAGCCCCAACGCCGGGATGCTCCGCGCGTACCTCACCGCCGCGCTCGGCAAGCCCGTGGAAGGGCTCTCAATCGCCCGCGCGATCCCCGGCGACTCGGCCGCCAAGTGGCGGTGCGTCGCGGAGGTCGCAGTCGCCGCCGGTGCGTACGAAGAAGCCCTCGCCGCCTGCGAGAAGATCCCGACCTCCACGCCGGACGATCTTCGCGCCGCCGCCTCCGCGTGGGCATCCAGCGCACGCTCGGAGCAGGCCGCGGGTGCCATCCTGAAGGAACTCGACCTCAGGGGCGACGCCGCACCCGTTGCCCGGATCATCGCGGGCGCCCGCGCGAAGGTCAGCACGGGCGACACCGCTGGAGGCGAGCGACTGCTCGCCCGCGCCATCGAAGCGGACAAGTTCGATGAATCCGCGTACGAGTCCATGCTGGAGCTCTACGCACCCGGCGGACCGCTCGCCGACACGAACAAGCTCGGCGCAACCGCCAGGTCGCTCCGCCAAAACGTGCCCTCCAGCCGCGTCCTCCGTACGGTGCAGGCCCAGGACTCCATGGCCCGCTCGCTCTGGTCGATGGCCGAGACACAGCTGATTTCCCTCGTCGAAGAGAGCTACGAGTCTCCCCAAGTCCTCGCATTGCTGGTCGACCTCTGGGAACGCGCCGCGAAGGCAGAGCCAGAACTCACCGCACGCGGGGAGAGTTGGCTCCGCACGCGCCTTGCCTCGCGACCCGAGTCCACGTTGCTCAACGCCGCGCTCGCCCGCGTGCTCGTCGCGACCGGCAATCCGGCCGGCGCGGAGGAGTTGCTCAAGCTCCGGACCGAGCGTTGGCCCGTCACCGATCTCTGCCGTCTGCGCGAGCAGATCCTCCGCGACCAACTCGACCGCGCCGAGGACGCCGACGCCCTCGCCCAGGCGCGTCTGGAAGCATCGCCCCCGACCATCGGCGTCGCGATGGAGTGGTTCGAGTTCCTCGCCGAGCGGGGCGACTTTGAGTCCGCTGCGTCCAAGCTCGGATCCATGCTCCCCGAAGGCACACCGCTGCCGCCGGAGTCGCTGGTACGCATCGGCCAGGCGCTCGGTCGTCTCAGTGGCGAGAGCGTCGTCGCGAAGGGCGAGCCCGCCTGCCGCGCCGTCGCGGCACTGTTTACCCGCGTGATCGACGGGAAGGTTGCGCTCCCGCCGAGCGTGCACGTCGTGCGGCTGGAGATCCTCGCCCGCGGGCTGCCCCGCGAACAGGCGATGATCACCCGGGCCGTGCGCGATATCGGCGCGCTCCAGCCGGACCTCGAAGACCCCGCCGTCAACCAGTGCTACCGATGGATCGCCGAGGCCGCGGAAGTCTCCGTCGCGCTGCGGTTCCTCGAGGAATACACGAACACCCACCCACAGCCCACCCCCGACCTCGTCGCGGCGGTCGTGCAGCAGGTCGGCCTCCGCGGCACGCTCGAGGATGCCGAACGAGTCGTGCGAAACCTCGTCCCACTCCAGGCCTGGCGCACGGTGCTCGAGCGGATCGACCCCGACTCCGCCCGCGACGCGAGCGGCGGCGACGGGCTTCGCGCCGAACTCGCGTACTTCCTCGCCCTCAGGTTCGCCTCGCGCGATCAGGAAGCCGACGCCCGCTCGCTCTACAAGGTCGCCCTTACGCTGAATCCCGCGCACGGCTGGTCCGCCAACAACCTCGGCTACTCCCTCGTCGAGTCCGGCGAAGACCTCGTCGAAGGAGAACGCCTTCTCGAGATCGCGATCGCGGCACTCCCCGAGGAAGCCAGCGTCATCGATTCCGTCGCGTGGCTCCGGTACCTCCAGGGACACATCGAGGACTACGACCGCAACGGCACCCGCATCGTCGGCGCGCTCACGCTGATCAAGATGGCCGTCGGCGAGGGCAAGAGCCCGAGCGCCGAAGTCCTCGACCACGCCGGCGACATCCACTGGAAGGCCGATCGCAAGACCGAGGCCGTCGACTACTGGAAGAAGGCCGTCATCGAGGCCGAGTTTGAGATCGGCGCAGGCCGGCAGCGGGGCCTCACCGAGGCCGAGACCGCCCGGTTCTCAGCGATCAGCGACCGCGCCCGCAAGAAGCTCTCGGCGGCCGAGGGCGGCGCAAACCCGGAGCTCGGTGGCCTCGCGTCACCCGAGCGGTAGCATTTCTTCGTCTTGATGTTGGGAGCGGACCGTGGCAGGACACAACAAGTGGAGCAAGGTCAAGCACCGCAAGGCCATCGTCGACAAGCGCCGCAGCAAGGTCTGGTCGAAGGTCAGCCGCGCGATCATCGTCGCCGCCAGAAACGGCGGGGCCGATCCCGATAGCAACCTCTCCCTCCGATACGCGATCGACGAGGCCCGCTACGCCAACATGCCCCGCGACACCATCGAGCGCGCCATCCAGAAGGGCGCGTTCGGCAGCGACACCGAGAGCTACGAGAACGTGCGGTACGAGTGCTACGGACCAGGCGGCGTCGCGATCATCGTCGACGCCCTCACCAACAACCGCACCCGCACGATCACCGACGTCCGCAACGCGTTCACCGACTACGGCGGAAACGTCGGCAGCACCGGGTGCGTCGCGTACATGTTCCACCAGCGCGGCCAGGTCGTCATCGACGGCAAGGGCCTCACCGAAGAGAAGGTCATGGAGGCCGCGATCGAGGCGGGCGCAGTCGACGTCCAGGCCCCCGACGATCCCGACGAACCCATCTGGACGCTCCTCTGCGAAGCCCACGATTTCGGGAAGTTCAAGCCCGCCATCGACGCGGCCAAGTTCACCATCGTCGAAGCCGGCCTGGTCCTCCTCCCCGACACCAACTCCGTCCTCGCCGGCGAAAACGCCAAGAACTTCCTCGACCTCGTCGAAACCCTCGAAGATCTCGACGATGTCCAGAAAGTCTGGTCAAACGCCCAGATCAACGAGGCAATCGAGTAGCACAACCCCCGGTTTCCCGGCTATGCTTGGGGCCACACCCGCCGGAGTGGCGAAATGGCAGACGCAGCGGATTCAAAATCCGCTTCCCATAACAGGGAGTGTGGGTTCAAGTCCCTCCTCCGGCATTCCTGATCCTCACCGAGCGATTCCCCCCCGAGGGGGCCCCCACCGCTAGCGGACCACAACCGGCCGCAACGTCCCACCCAGCATCCGACGCAGCGGCTCACCCTTCTTCCAGAACGCCGCCAACTCCGGCCCGATCCCTCGCTTCGCGCGGATCACGAGTTCCCATTCACCGTCGCTCCCCCGTCGCACCTTCAGCGACGAAACCCGCGACTCGTGCGAACGATCCAGCGCGTCCGCCGCCCGCAGAATCGCGCCCAGCCTCAGCACCATCTGCACATCAACGGGCTTCATCCCCCGCAAGCCTCCGGCGCCCGCCTTCGCGGGCTCCTTGCGATGATGGCGTGCGAGCAGCGAGACGATCCGACGCTCCCGCTCCGTCCACCCCGGCAGCCTCGCCTGCATCACGATGTTCTCGCTGTGCAAGTGGTGGCTCTTGTAGTCCACCACCACGCCCACGTCGTGTACCAGCGCCCCCGCCTCCAGCAACGCCCTCCCGCGAAGGCCGCCCCACCCGCCGCCGGTCCTCGCCGCCTCCAGCGACTCGTGCAACTGCAGCGCCATGTCGCGCACGTGCGTGCAATGGGTGAGTTCCTCCGGACACTGGCTCGAGAGCGCATACGCCGCCCCCACGAGACCTACACCCTTCGCTGGCGCACTGATCTCATCAATCGCCTCCATCACCATCCCGTCCCGCACGCCGCTCGCGTGCAGCACGAACTCCTCGGCACGCAGATGCCGCATCAGCTCGCTCACCACACACAGCGCGGGCACGATGATGTCCGCGCGTCGGGGCTCCAACCCCGGAACCGACGCCCTCGCCTCCGGACTCATCGACCGCATCCGCGCCAACTGCTCCACCACGACCTCACGCTTCACCGGCCGCGTAGGACTCCCCTCGCTCGCCATGCTCGCGCTCGCGCCAAACCCTCCGCCCGACCCGATCATCAGCGTCACCGCCCGCGCGGGCTTCTCAACGTCCGCGCTCAACACCGACCGAACGTGCCGCAGCATCGCCCCGTACCGCTTCCCCGCCGCGCTCGCCGCGCCGCCAAACCGCTCCATCAGCCGCAACGCCCCAAGCTCCACGCTCTGGTTCGCAACGATGAACCCCCGCTCGCTCCGCACCACCTCAAGGCTCCCGCCTCCCAGGTCGCAGACCACCCCGTGCTCTTCCCCAAGCCCGAACTTCTCCGCCGCGCCCCGAAACGCGTACCGCCCCTCGTCCAAAGCACTCAGCACGGTGACCTCAAGCCCGGCCTTCCGCCGCACCTCGCGCACGAACGCCTGACCGTTGGCCGCATCCCGCACGGCCGCCGTCGCGAAGACCCGACACCGCGCCGCCCGAAGTCCCTTCGCCGCCTTCGCATACCCCACCAGCGCCCGCAGCGTGTCGCGCATCGCGTCCGGATGAATCCGCCCGCCGGCCCCAACCCCCCTCCCAAGCCGCACCATCTCCCGCTCTTCCGCCAGCACCCGCCACCTCGGCCCCCCACCCTTCTCAACCACCAGCAGCCGAATGCTGTTGCTCCCGACATCAATCACCGCAACACGAGTACTCATTCAACCACCGCCGATCCACCAAGCAGCCCGCTCCCGCGAACCGACTCCATCAGCCGCTCCCGCCTCGACACCCACACCGGGTCAAACCTCCGCCGCAACTCCCCCGCCCCCTCGTGCGTCAACTCCATCCGTTCCAGCGTCCCCGCCAGCTTCGCCGCCGCGGCAGCCGCCTCCGACCTCCGCACCAACTCCCCGCTCGGCCCCACCGCCTTCACCCCGCACTCGCCCGCCAGCACCACCGACGCCCGCCACCGGCGCAGGGTCTGGTGCCAAGCCAGGAGCGAATCCCCGTCCCTCTCCAACCCCCCCGCCGCCAACGCCGCGACCGCCCGCGATTCCGCCACCGCCCGCCCGGCCAACTCCCCCGCCAGCTGGGGATTCCACACCACGTCCTCCCGCAGAATGGGAACCAGGTACCCCTCCCCCCGGGCCAGATCCGACGCCAGCGCCCCGAGCGTGGATGCCTCCCCCTCCAGGGCCGCCAGAATCCCCGGCACAGTCGCCTTCAAAGGGCCCGGAATATGCACCGACGCCTGTGCGAGAACCTCGGCCTGGATCAGCAGGTCCGCGGCCAGCCGCACCAGCCGTTCAAGAGCCCGAAACTCCCGGCGAACGCCCAACCGGCACCACTCGCTGAGCATGTGCCCGCCCGAGTGCAACCACGCCCCCGCGAGATCGAGGTCGCTCACCACCGCCGCGGGGCGTAAAGGCAGGCCGCCGGGGGACTTCAGGGCGATCAGGGGACGAGCCAACGCAGCCGCCAGCGGAGGTGTGGCGGGGGACCAGCCGAGGGACTGGGGGGTCGGCAGGGCGTCCACGGCTCGCATCCTACCGGAAAGGCCGGCGGGACGCGGGACACCCGGGCTTTTCGCACCCCGCCGAACGCCCCGGAACGTGTGGAACCATGGGGGGAGGCGGACGTACACTCTAGACCCGGCCCGTCGGAACGTGTCGGACGCGGAGGGGGGTACCCGGTCGGTTTCCGGGGATG
>JBIKMF010000145.1:0-9154 GCA_044359425.1 Phycisphaerales bacterium | reverse complement strand
CCGATAATGGGGTTCCATGGGCCTCCCGCCGCTTATCAAACTCATGCGGCCCAAACAGTGGGCAAAGAGCGCGTTCGTGCTCATCGGCCCCCTGTACGCCCTGGCCGACCCCGCCAAACGCGGGCTCGACCCCCGCGAGGTCCTGACCAACGCCCTCCTGGCCGCGGTCGCCTTTAGCCTCGCCTCGTCCGGCTGCTACATCATCAACGACGTGATGGACGTGGAGTCCGACCGGAACCACCCGCGCAAAAAGCACCGTCCGCTGGCCTCGGGGGCGGTTTCCATCAAGACCGCGTGGTCCCTTGCCCTCGTTCTGTTCGCTGCCGCGGGCCTGGCGACTGCCTTTGTCCCGATCCCCAATCTGTGGTGGGTCGCTGGGTTGGTGGGGGCGTATTCGGTGAACGTGGCGGCGTACTCGGTGGCGATCAAGAAGGTCGTGATCGCGGACGTCATGTCCCTGTCCCTGGGGTTTGTGCTGAGGGTTTTGGGGGGGTGTGCCGCGAGCGGGGTCTCGCCGTCGACCTGGCTTTTGAACTGCACCCTGTTCTTCGCGATGTTCCTGGCCTTCGGGAAGCGGCTGGGGGAGCGGCGGACGGTCGTGGACGCCGCCTCGATCCGGGCGGTGCAGGGGCGGTACACGGATGAGCTGCTCCGGATGGCGACGGTGGTCACAGGTGTTGCTCTGCTCGTGACTTACGCCGGGTACCTGGAGTCGCGTCAGGACCAGTACACGATGCCCCTGTGGGGGTTTGCGGCGGGGTTCAACCTGCTGTGGATCACGATCATCCCGGCGACGTTCGGGCTGTTGCGGTCGATTGTTCTGCTGGAGACTGGGGCGTACGACGACCCAACGGAGCTGGCGAGCAAGGACCTCTCGATGCAGTTGTCGGTGGGGACGTTTGGGGTGCTGACGCTGCTCCCGTGGGTGCTACGGGGCTGACGGGCGGGGCTGACGGGCCAAGGCCCGGCGCGCATCTTTATTTTGCTTCCGGTTGGCACCGGTTGCACCTCCGCAAGTTGTGTGCGCGAGGGGTGTTCGTGTACATTCTCACGTCCCGGCTTTGCTCGGAGTTTGCTCCGAGACACGCCGACCCGGTTGCTCCGGGCGCGTCGAGAACGGTTCCGGCGGCAGGTCGATCCGGCCGCCCGTCTTAGATCAGGAGACTCCCAATGGCAGGTGTGTGGAACGGAACGCTTCGTGGCGTGAGCACGATGGCGAAGTCCCTTGTTCTGGCGTCGCTGATCGCGGTCGCCGGGATGCCGGCGACGGTGGTCGCCCAAGAAGAGCTTCGCCCCTTCGCGGACGTCAGCAAGGGGTATGAAAAGGTCGTCTCGACGGCGGACGGGGTCTCTTTCTACACCCTGTGGGAGAAGCGCAAGGACGGGTCTCTGCTCGCCGAGCTCCCCCGCGGGTTTGAAGGCCAGAAGCACTTCATCTCCCTGACGGTCGCGAGCGGCGAGGAGTACGCGGGTCTCCAGCAGGGCGACCTGTACGTGTACTGGAAGCGGCAGGACAACCGGCTGCTCCTCATGGAGCCCGAGATCGGCACCCGCTCGACGGGTGACCAGGAGAGCAAGTCGAGCGTCAAGCGGCTCTTCACCGACCGCGTCCTGCTTGATGTGCCGATCATCTCGACCGGCCCCGGCGGCCAACCCGTCATCGATATGAAGGAGCTGCTTGCGGGCCGTGTGACCACGTTCTTCGGTTCAGGCGGCTTCATGAGCAGCGGTGCCAGCGGCGCGAACCCGCGTCTCTCGGCCCTCAAGAGCGCGAAGGCGTTCCCCAAGAATGTCGAGATTTCCTACGAGATGCCCACGGCCGGCGGCCGCATGAAGGAGTTCCACTACTCCATCAGCCTGATGGAGCAGAACTCGGGGTATCAGCCCCGCGAGGCGGATGAGCGCGTGGGGTACTTCACCACCGTTTACCGCGACCTGGGCAAGTCCACCGAGAAGGAGAAGTGGGTCCGCTACATCAACCGGTGGCACCTTGAGAAGCGCGATCCCAAGCTCACCAAGAGCCCGCCCAAGGAACCAATCGTCTTCTACATCGAGAGCTCCGTGCCCGTGCGGTACCGCCGCTGGGTGAGGGAGGCTTTGCTCGAGTGGAACAAGGCGTTCGAGAAGGTGGGCATCGTCGGCGCCATCGAGGTGTACCAGCAGGACGAAGAGACCGGGGCCCACATGGAGAAGGACCCGGAGGATGTGCGGTACAACTTCATCCGTTGGCTCGCCAACGACGTGGGCACCGCGATCGGGCCCAGCCGCGTCAACCCGATGACCGGCCAGATCCTCGATGCTGACATCGTGCTGACCGACGGCTGGATCCGCCACTTCTGGACGCAGTTCAACGAAGTGATGCCCGAGCTCGCGATGGAAGGCATGAACGCCGAGACCCTCGCGTGGCTCGACAAGAACCCGCAGTGGGACCCGCGCATCCGCCTGGCCGACCCGGCCAAGCGCGACTACATCCTCGCCCAGCGGGCCCGTCGCGGCGTGCTTGCGTACGGCGGCCACCCGATCGGTCTCTTTGATCCCTCGGTGCAGAGCTCGGCGGACCCGACGATGCTGGGCCAGGGCGAGTTCAGCGGGATGGCGAACCGCGTTTCCCAGCGCAACGGCCTGTGCATGGCCGCGACGGGCAAGGCGTTCGACATCGCATTGATGCGTATGGCGCTGGAGTCGTTCACCGAAGAGGAACTCGAAGCCCTCGACCCGACGCAGCCCGAGCCGGGCAAGGAAGGGGAGAAGAAGCCCAAGGCCGATCTCCTCGACGGCGTGCCGGAATGGTTCATCGGACCGCTGATGCTCGACCTCGCGAAGCACGAAGTGGGCCACACGCTCGGCCTGCGTCACAACTTCCGCGCTTCGAGCATCTACACCTTCAACCAGATCAACTCCGACGAGGTGAAGGGCAAGAAGCCGTTTACGGGCTCTGTGATGGACTACACCGCCGCGAACCTCACGGTGCGCGACGGCAAGCTCGCCGGCGATGTCACGATGATCGAGGTCGGTCCGTACGATTTCTGGGCGATCGAGTACGGCTACGGCTTCGGTGACCTGAAGGAAGTGCTCAAGCGGAACACGGATCCGCTGCTCACCTACGGCACCGACGAGGACGTGGGCGGCGGCGACCCCTTGATCCGCCGGTACGACTTCGCCAAGGACCCCATCTCCTACGCCAAGGACCAGATGGAGCTGGCCCGCTACCACCGCGGCCGCCTCCTCGACAAGTTCGTCAAGGACGGCGAGAGCTGGGCGAAGGCCCGGCGCGGGTACGACATGACCCTGGGCATCCAGGCCCGCAACCTCTCGATGATGTCGAGCTGGGTCGGCGGCACGCACGTGAGCCGGGCCCGCAAGGGCGATCCCAACGCCCCCGCCCCGGTGACCGTGGTTCCGACCGAGCAGCAGCGCGAAGCCCTCCGCTGGTGCATCGACAACGCGTTCTTCGACGAGGCGTTCGGGCTCACTCCCGAGCTCCTCGAGAAGATGACCGTGGACAAGTGGCTCGACCAGGGCGGCGGCCGCTCCGCCGGCGATGAGCCCGGCTGGCCGATCCACGACCGCATCGCGGGCATCCAGTCCTCTGTGCTCACGATGCTGATGAACCCGACCACTGTGCGTCGGGTCTTCGACAACGAGTTCCGCATCCCCTCGGATCAGGATGCGCTCACCCTTCCCGAACTGCTCGACTCCATCTCCGACGCGGTGTGGAGCGAGCTCGACAAGAAGCCCGGATCTCAGGCCACGGCCCGCAAGCCGCACGTCTCGAGCCTCCGCCGCAACCTCCAGCGCGAGCACCTCGACCGCATCGTCGACCTCGCCATGGGCGGCGGCGGCGGCGAATCCGCCAAGCCCATCTCCAACCTCGCGATCTCCAAGCTCCGCGCCCTCAACGGCAAGCTCTCTTCCGTCATCGGTGAGAAGGGCGACCAGACCGGCAACCTCGACCCCTACACCTTCGCCCACCTGAGCGAGGCCAAGATCCGCATCCAGAAGGTTCTCGATGCCCAGTACATCGTGAACGGCGGCGGCGGCATGGGTGGCCTCGGCGGCATGCTCTTCGGCCAGCCCGCCCAGCAGCAGGCCCCGCAGTCCGGTGAGTCCCTGCTCCTCCGCGAGCACATCCGCGAAGCCTCCTCCTCCTTCGAGCCCCCGGCGGCCCCCGCCGCGGAGCCCGAGAAGAAGTAAGCTCGGCCTCGCCAACCCGTTGATCCACACGGCCCGCGCTCGTCGCGGGCCGTTTTCTTGCGCACCTCACCCGCGGCAGGTACGCTGTGTCCCGCTCACTCACACCCTCCAAGGAACCGGCCATCTCCGCAAGCGACTCCCAACACGACACCCCCGATCCGCGCGGCAGAGCACTCGCGCGTCTCTTCGGGTGCGCCGTCGTCGTGCTCGGCCATGCGCTCATGGCCTACACGCCAAACGTCCCCACCGGCATCCTCTGGCCCGTCCGTGAGCCCTCTGAGATTGCCGCCCTCGACCACATCATCACGTACGGCCGCTTCGCGATCGTGGGCCTCTTCTTCTTCCTCGCCGGCGAGGCCGCCCGCTTCGGCGTTGCGTTTCTCGGTTCCGCTTCGCTGTTGCGCACCGCCCGCGCCGCGCTCCTTCCAGGCCTACTCGTCGGCTGCTTCATCGTGATGCCCTGCGTGTACGTCGCGTGGGCGGCGGACGCCGTCGACCGCGACTACATCAAGTGGGAGCAGTTCTGGCAATTCAGACTGTCCATCGAGGACAAGGCCCTTCTGATCGGGCCCGGCAGTTTCTGGTTCATCGAGCACCTGCTTCTGATCACGCTCGCGGCGTACGTCTGCGTGCGATTCATCGCGCCGCTGCGGGCGAGCGTGCACCGCCTCGTGCTGCCCGCCTGCTTCGCGACGGTCGGGGTGGTCGCGTGGCTGGACCCGGCGGTGCTGGGCACGTTCCGCAACGACTTCATCCCGCACCCCGCGTATCTCGCGATGAACGCGTGCACGTTCGCGGCGGGGTGGTTTGCGCGCGGGCCGGTGCGGCTGTGGCCCCTGTGGATACTGCTTTCCTTCGCGCTCGCCTTCGTCACCCCGATCACGCACACGGCCACGCCGTGGGCGGTCCCATTCGCGGCGATGGCCTCGCTCGCGGGGGTTCTGGGATGGATCGGTGCCTGCGAGCGTTTTGCGCAGCACCTGCCGGACCTCTCCCGCCTTTCGCGGCTGACGCCGGGGATCTACGTGGTGCACCTCCCGATCGTCTGCTTCGGGCAGTACGTGCTGCACCCGGTCGACGCGTCGCCGCTCGTGAAGGCGGGGCAGGTCACTATCTCGGCGCTGGTGGTTTCGGCAGGAGTCGCGGCGGGGGTGCGGGCCCTTTTGCGCCGACGCCGGCCAGCAAGGGCCAGAAACTAACGGGTTTTGGCGAACTCTCACGAACTCTCAGTTTTGCGTTTTTTGAGAGTTCGTGCACCACGCCCATCGCTAGAAGCCAGCGGAAAGCGCGCCGCCACTCCCGCACTTTGCCACTCTGTCACGTTGCCACTTCCTCTACAGCCTGCTCGCCGCGAGGCTCGCCAGTTCGCTGCGTTCGCTCTTGGCGAGCGTTACGTGGCCGAACAGGCGCACGCCCTTCATCTTCTCGGTGGTGTAGGAGAGCCCGTTGCTCGACTGATCGAGGTACGGGTTGTCGATCTGGTGGATGTCGCCGGTGAGCACGAGCTTGGTGCCTTCGCCCACGCGGCTGGCGATCGTCTTCACCTCGTGCGGCGTGAGGTTCTGGGCCTCGTCCACGATCATGAACTGGTGCGCGATCGACCTGCCGCGGATGTAGGTGAGAGGCTCCAGCACCAGCTTGCCGTCGGCCATCAGCTTGCCGATGCGCTGCTCGGTGGACTGGCTGTCGGCGGTGAGGTTCGCGCCGCGGGTCGAGAGCAGGTATCCAAGGTTGTCGAAGATCGGCTGCATCCACGCGGTGAGCTTCTCGTCCTTGTCGCCGGGGAGGTAGCCGATGTCACGCCCGAGCGGCATGATCGGGCGGGCCACCAGGAGCTTGTCGAACCGCTCTTCGGTGAAGACCTTGCTCATGCCCGCGGCGATCGCGAGCAGCGTTTTGCCCGTGCCCGCCGAGCCCAGGAGCGTGACGAGTTTGATCTCGTCGTCCAGCAGCATGTCGAGCGCCATCGTCTGCTGCACGTTGCGGGCCATGAGACCGCTGACGGCCTTGCGCGGGCCCGTCACGGGGATCACGTGGTCCGTGTCGCTGAGCCGACGGGCGAGGCCGGTGTGGTTCTCGTCGTCCTTGTCGCGCAGCACGATGTACTGATTCGCCAGCAGCTCGCGCTCGTACTCTTCGCCGTCCTCGGTGGTGGCCGACAGCACCTCGCTGATCCGGTCCATGGAGAGCAGCCGATCGCGGTACAGCTCGTCGATCAACGCGCCGTCGGCCATCGCCGTGAGATAGCCGGTGTAGAGACGGTCCGCATCGACCTTCTGATTCTGGAAGTCCTCCGTGCGGATCCCCAGCGCATCGCTCTTGATCCGGGCCGAGAGATCCTTCGTCACGAACACCACGGGCACGCCACGCTGCTTCAGGTGCCACGCCACCGCGATGATGTAGTTGTCCGGCACGTCCGCCGAGATCGCCGGCGGCCGCTCGTAGTCCGCCATGTCGATACGGATCGTTCCTGTCTTCCCGCCGGGGCCCACCGCCATGCCCGCCCGCGGCAGGTGCGGAACCTTGCCCCACTCGATCCCCTCGGCCAGATGACCCATCACCCGCAAGCGATCGAGGTGGCGGATGCACGCCCGGGCGTTGCGGCCCAGGTCGTCGTCCTTCCGCTTCATCTTGTCCAGCTCTTCGATCACCATGTACGGGATGACGACGTGGTGTTCCTTGAACACGAAGATCGCGTCCGGGTTGTGCAGGATCACGTTCGTGTCCAGCACGAACGTGCGGACCGTCGTGTCGTTCTCCAGACCGTACCACTGCAGCGGCTGCGTCTTCCGCGACGAGACCGGCCGACCTTCGACCGGGTCTGTGCCGCCGTCGGACTCCGGTGTGGGCGAGCCACCCGCGCCGGCGCTCTGGTCACCACTCCGAGATTCGTTCGCGACCGGATCTGAACCCGACCGCCCGTTGCGTGCTCCGTGCACCATGTCGTCTGGCTCTTTGCTCTTGCCGCTTGGGGTCATGGCGCATCCTCTCGCCAATCATCGGCCCGAAGCGAACCGCGGATCAGTACGGCAGCATAACGACTCCGGGATCCGCCCGGGGCCGTACCTGTGGACTTTGCGCACTCTGAGCCTTGGCAGTTGCCCCCAATGCGAACAAACTGCGACAATCACACCCCAGCCAATGCGCACGCTCGCCGGACCGACTCCTCGAACTCCGACGGCGTCATCCCCGGCCGCTGCACCACCGTGATGTGCCCCACCTTCCGCCCCGGCCGGGGCTGCTTCCCGTACCAGTGCGCGTGCGCTCCCGGTACCTCCAGCACCGCCGACAGGTCCGGCAGCCCACCGATCAGGTTGATCATCGCCGCCGGCCGATCGCTCACCGTCGATCCGAGCGGCAGCCCCGCGACCGCGCGGCAGTGGTTCTCGAACTGGCTGCACCGCGCGCCCTCGATCGTCCAGTGCCCGCTGTTGTGAACCCGCGGCGCCATCTCGTTGAACAGCAACCGCCCATCCACGTCGAACAGCTCGACCGCCATCACCCCCACGTACTCCATCCGCGCCATGGCCGCGGCGATGTGATCGCGAGCCCCGGCCGATTCCTCGGGCAGCACGTCCTGCGCCGGCACTCTGCTCAGGCGAAGGATGCCCTCCCGGTGGGTGTTCTCGACCCAGTCGTAGAACCTGACTTCACCCCGTCGCGAGCGCACGGCCAACGCCGAGATTTCGCGCGTGAACGGCACGAACTTCTCCACGATCAGCGGCACGCGGCCCAGCGCGGTCCACGCGGCCTCCGCATCGGCCTGCGAACGCACCACCGCCTGCCCCTTGCCGTCGTACCCCATCCGCGTGGTCTTCACCACCACCGGGAGCCCCAGGCGCGCGAGCGCGCCGTCGAACTCGGCCCGTGTCGAAGCCGGCGCGAAGTCGTGAACCCCGACCCCGGCTTCCTTGTACGCGGTTTTCTCGTTGATCCGGTCCTGGCCGATCTTCAGCGCCCGCGAGTTCGGGAACACGGGCCGGAACGACTCGATGAACTCGACCACCGATGCCGGGATGTTCTCGAACTCGTACGTCACCACGTCCACGCCGTCCAGGAAGCGACGGATCGCCTCGTGGTCGCCGAAGTCGCCGACGTGCAGCTCGCAGACATCTCCCGCCGGCGCTTCCGGTGAGGTGTCGAAGCAGCGGAACCGCAGCCCAAGCGGCGCACCCGCGAGCGCGAGCATGCGGGCGAGCTGTCCCCCTCCCAGAACGCCGATGCGCATCGCAAGACTCCGTTAGATGCGGGGATCGCGGGCCGCCAGAACGTCGTCCGTCCGCTTCTGCCGGTACCGACGCACGGCCTCACGCGTCCGCGGCTCGGAGAGCCCGAGGATCGATGCCGCGAGCAGCGCGGCGTTGATCGCGCCGCTCCGACCGATCGCCAGCGTCCCGACGGGAATCCCGCCGGGCATCTGCGCGATCGACAGGAGCGAGTCCATGCCCTTCAGCGCCTGGCTCTCGATCGGCACGCCGAGCACCGGCAGGATGCACTTGGACGCGGCCATGCCCGGGAGGTGTGCCGCGCCGCCCGCGCCTGCGATGATCACGCGGATGCCGCGCTCCTCGGCGCCCGAGGCGTACTCGAAGAGCCAGTCTGGGGTTCGGTGCGCGGAGACGACGAAGACCTCGTGCGCAACGAGGAGCTCGTCCAGGGTGTCGCTCGCGTGTTTCATGGTCTCCCAGTCGGACCGGCTTCCCATGATCACGCCGACGAGGGGAGACCCCTCCGGTTTCTTCGCTTTCTTCGCCATGGCAGGACGGTAGGGGCAGCGCGGACCCAACGCGAAGGGCTTAGTGGCCCCCGCCTCCGCCGCCTTCGTCCTTCTTCGCGGTCTTCTTGGCCGGCTTCTTGGCCGCGGCCTTCTTGGTGTCCTTCTTGGGAGCACCGTGACCGTCGTCTTTCTTGGCGCCGTGCCCGTCGTCCTTCTTGGCACCGTGCCCGTCGTCCTTCGCGG
>JBIKMF010000144.1:0-9169 GCA_044359425.1 Phycisphaerales bacterium | reverse complement strand
GGCGAGGGCTGCGAGGTCGGCGAGGGAGAAGGGGAGGGAGTCTTGGGACGGGATGGGCGGGTTGGGTTGGAAGGGTTCGCCTAGTTTGGCTTTGCGGGCGGGGACTGGGATGGGGGAGGCGAACTTGAAGAGCATTTCTGCCGCTCGGCGGGTGGAGTCGAGGATCCGGCGGTGGCGGTCTTTGCCGAGAGGGGAGGGGTCGAAGGGTTGTTTGGCGAGTTCGGAGTACTTGGAGAGGGTGAGTTCGAGGCCGGCGCAGGCGATGTGCTGCGCTCGGGGGGCGAAGATGGCGGCGACCTGGGCGATTGCGGCCTGGACGAAGGCTTGGGCCATGAAGGCTGAGAGTGCGAGGAGGGGGACACCGAGGGACTTGGCGATAGAGGGGGGTGTGTGCTCGGGGTCGAAGTAGAGGGAGAGGAAGGCGTCGAGGTCGGGGGTGACAGACGGTGTTTGATTGGTCTTCATGGGTGCAAAATACGGTAGTGGGTTGGTGTTGTCAAGGGTGGGGTTTGGATTTTTGTTGGGTTAGGGAATGGGGAGTGGGGAATGGGCAATGGGGAGGAAGAAGAGCGGGTGGGTGGGAAGTTTGTGGACTGATCCGCGGGTTGCGCTCCGCCCGTGGCACCATGGCTGGCGTGCCTTTGGAATGCGGGAGGGGGACGTGGAGAGCAGTGCAGTGGAGGCGTGGAGGAGGCAGGGTGTCATTGAAACCGCTTCGGTTTCAATGTGATGAACCAGAGGCATGTGTTGGCGCGGGGAGCTGGGCGTGGTGAGTTCGCGCGACAACCCGAAGCGGGTTGTCGTGGAACCGGGGGGTTGCGGGATCGTTCGGGTGCTGTGGGCGGTGTAATCAACAGGGACAGCGGATGGAATGCCGCGGCGACTCAGCGGCGAGAAAGCCGCTGCCACGGTGCGGGCCTAAGCATGCGGGTGGGCGGCCCAGAACTCCGCTGAGGTTTGGACGGGGATGACTTGGAAGTCGACGAGATCGTCCCAGTTGGCAATCCAACCGTCGAGGGATTGGCGGCTTGGTGCTTCCATGAGCTGGTAACACGCGGAGCCGTCGGTGGTCATCCAACTGGCGACGTACGTAAGGCCAGCGTTCTCCGGCATCAGTCGGCCCAAGGATCTAAAGCGAGCACCCACCGCGTCAGGATTTCCGGCGCGGAATCGTTCGATGACCATGAAGAGCATGGGGCGCTCCGCGGAGAGGTGCGCGTTCGGGCTCACTCACCGGAACGGAATGTCCAGCGAGAAGTTGAAGACCTGCAGCTCGTCCGTCTCTTCCTTCAGAATCGGGATGCCGAAGTCAAACGCCAGCGGCGCGGGCGAGAGCGCGGCGACCGTCAGCCGGAAGCCCACACCGACCGAGACGCGGTACTCGTCGAAGCCGACTTCCTCGCTCACCGTGCCCGAGTCGATGAACGCCACCACGGAGACGATGTCCTCGTAGATCGGCTGCTGCACCTCGGCACCCAGGAAGAACATGAAACGGCCGCCGACCGGGTCGTCGCCGAGCTGGCCGTTGTCGTTGCGAATGCCAACCGGCGAGACGCTGCGGAACTTGAACCCGCGGAAGTTCGCACCGCCCATGTAATACCGTTCATAGAACGGAACCTGGTCCTGCTCCTGCGGGATGTACTCCGTACGCGACGTGAGCTTGAGCACGGTCTTGCGGCCGTAGAAGTCCTCGCGCAGCTTGAAGTACCCCGCGAGCTCGGCGCTGAGCTTCTGGAACGCCTCGCCGTCCACCACGACCTGCTCGATGCCGAAGTCCGTGCGGCTGCCCTTGCCCGGCCGGAACTGATCGTCCAGCGACTGGCGAGACAGGTTGATCCCCAGGCCCTGCAGCCACGCCGCCTCTTCCTGCTCGAAGTAGTCGACGGGTGCGTCATCGTCGATGTCGTCGAGCGAGACGTTCTCGATGCGGAGCGGCGCGCTGATCGACCAGCGCGAGCCAAAGCGCCGGCCGAGGGAGAAGCTGGTGCCGTAGCGGGCCTCGGTGTACGCGCGGTAGAGCCGCTGGCGGTAGTACGCGCGAGCGCTGCCCGAGTAGTCGGTCTCAAACAAGTACGGATCCGACAGGCCGACCGAGAAGTTGCGCACGCGGTCGCCGGGGGCCGCGAGGGCTTGGAACGTCTGACCGCCGCCGCGGAATGCGCCGCCGCCGGTGAGTTCGTCCCAGGTGGAGGGTGCGTCGTAGAGATCGAAGTTCCGCTGCGTGAGCGAGATATTGGCGCCCAGTCCGTTGTCGGAGCCGATGCTGCCGCCGAAGGAGATGTCGCCGGTGTTGGTTTCTTCAACTTCGACGAGAACATCGCGATAGCCGGGGTTGTCCGGGTCTTCCGGCTGAATGGTGACCTTGGGAGCGGGCTCGCGGGCGAAGAGCTGCGTGGTGCGCAGGCGGCGCTCGGTCTCGGTGACTTCGGTCTTGTCGAGCGGACGATCGGGGCGGAGCGTGACGTGCCGGCGGACCACGGCGTCGCGGGTCTCGGCGTTGCCCGCGATCTTGACTTCACCGGTGCGCCAGCGACGGCCTTCGTTCACGATGAGGAGCACGTCGACCAGCGGCGTGTTCTGATCGCGCAGCTCCCGCCGCACGACCTGAACGTCGGTGTACCCGAGCTTGCCGTACGCGCCCTCGATGAGCCTCATGCTCTTGCGGAGCTTGTCGTCGCTGTAGACGTCACCGGGCTTGATGGACATCAGGCCCATCAGCTGCTCGGGCGTGAAGACGCGCTCGTCTTCCTTGTCGAAGGAGATCTTCAGCTCCCGCATGGTGTACACGGGGCCTTCTTCCACGACGAAGGTCACGATCGCTTCCTTGCCGTTGGGCGAGGGCGTGACGATGCGGTCGCAGCGGATGTCGAGGCGGCCCCGGTCCTTGTAGAACTGGAGCACCGCGGCGACGTCGGAATCGAGCACTTCATCTTCGAGCGGCGCGGACATGAAGAGGAAGGCTTCGCGCGTCTCGAGCTCGGACTGGAGTTCGTCGGAGGAGTACGAGAGGTTGCCCTCGAAGCGGATGTCGGTGACCTTGGTCTTCTCGCCCTCGCGGACTTCGAAGAGCGCGATGTCCGACTCGCGGAGTTCCTTCTCGTTGACCGTGACGCGGCAGTTGTAGAAGCCCTTCTCGCGGTACGCGGCCTCGATGCGGCGGCAGGCGCGGTCGAGCTGGACCTGGTCGACGGGGGTCTGCACGAGGAAGCCGGCGAAGGCCTGGATGTCCTCGTCGGAGAGCTTGCGGTTGCCGACGGACTGCACGTCCTGGATGATGGCCTGCTGGCTCAGGACGTAGATGATCTCGACGCCGCCGTCGCTGAGTTGCTGGACGCGGCTTTCGACGCGACGGAAGCGACCCAGTCGGTTGAGGCGGGCGACGTCTTCGCTGACGAGTTGGCTGGAGAACGGTGCGCCCTCGCGGAGGCGGAGCTGGTTCATCGCGAGCTGGCGGGTGGCGTCGTCGATCGGGGCACCGCCGGTGTCGTCGGCGGGGCGGCGCAGGGTGATGACGCGGACCGGGCGGCCTTCGAAGGGCGCGAGCTCCTCGGAGACGCCGGGGCCCCCACCACCGACCGGCTGCGGGGGGACATCCTGACCGAAGGCCATGCCCGCGGCCATGAGCAGCGCGATGACGCTGGTCCGGGCGGCGGCGAGTGGGTTCTTCATCACGTGGTTAGACCTTTGCACAGATGCGGACTCTATCGCCCCCGGGCTCGAATCACAAACGGGGCGGGGTGGGAACCTGGGGGTGCGGGAGGGGGGTGTCGAAAGTGGTGGACTGCAAATGCCCGCAGCTACGGGGTTTGGATCCCCTCAACGTGGAATCGGGGGATAGGTTGTGGACATCCCCCATCTTGAACCTAACGCTTGGGGCCCATGCCGGGTTTTTACCCTACCCGGGTGAGGGAGACGGAGCGGATTCGTGACGATTCGACGCGTAGGGATTGGGCTGATTGCGTTGACGTGCCTTGCGGCGGCGGTGGGGATCATCTGGCTGGTGATCCGGCCGGAGTACGTGGGGCGGGTGGGGACACTGACGCTTGTGTCGGTTTTTGCGCTGCTGCTGCTGCCGGCGTTGGCGTACGCGGGGTGCGAGCTGGAGCGGGCGGGCTCGTCGCGGGCGTGAGGTTCAGTCCTTGTTCAGGCGTTCGCGGGCGGCGCGGGCGCGTTCGATGAGGGCGGCCTCGAACTCTTCCTTGGGCATGGCGGTTTCCATCGCGGGGGCGAGGACGTAGTGCCATTTGACGACCTTCTCGATGCGGACCGGGAGGGCCGAGGCGGCGAGGTCGATTGGGGGGTATTCGTAGATTGGGGTTGGGATGTCGCGGCGTTCGCGGATGGGTTCGAAGCCGTCCATGCGGACGAGGACGTCGTAGCCGCCGTAGAAGGTGAAGTCGGCCTCGACGGGGGTGCGGCCGAGGTCGACGTCGTTGATGGAGACGGCGGCGCCGGGCGGGTCGCTGGTGATGAGCAGGCGGCGCTCGAGGCAACCACCGAGGCCCGCGAGGAGTGCGAGGGCGGCGGCGAGTTGGGCGAAGAGGGGGTGGCGTCGCGGGGTGTTCATATCACTGCTCACGGTAGGCGTCGTGCTCGAGACCGCAGCCGCACATGCCTTGGGTGTGCGTGCGCTGGCCCTCGAGGAACTCGCGTTGGAGGGCTCGCTTCACGCGTTCGAGCTTCTCTTCGTCTTCCGGGGGGCGACGGCGGCGGCGGCCCTGACCGGGGGCGGGGGGCCCGGCTTCGCGCGGGGAGCGTTCGCCGTCGGCGTTGGGGGCGGGGTCACCGTCCTTCTTCTTGTCGTTGCCGGCGAGGAGCTTCTGGGTGAGGCGCTGGCGTTCGGCGGCGATGGAGGCGCGGTGGGCGGCGTCGCGTTCGGTGGAGAAGCGTTCGACGCCGTCGACCCAGGTCGCGAGGCACTTGGACGTGGAGGAGAGGGGGTGGCCGTTCCAGAGGGCGAGGTCGGCGACCTTGCCGGTTTGGATGGTGCCGACCCACTGGTCGATGCGGAGCTGTTTGGCGGGGTTGATGGTGACGAAGCCGAGGGCTTCCTCTTCGGAGAGGCGGCCGTACTTCACGGCCTTGGCGGCTTCGACGTTCATGCGGCGGGCCATCTCGTCGCTGTCGGAGTTGAAGCTGACGACGGCGCCGACCTTGTGCATGAGCGGGAGGCCCTGCGGGATCGCGTCCTGCACTTCGACCTTGTACGCCCACCAGTCGGCGAAGCCGGAGCCGCCGCCGGAGTAGTCGCGGACGTAATCGGCGACCTTGTAGCCTTCGAGGATGTGCTGGAAGGTGCCGATCTTGAAGCCGAAGTCCTTGGCGATGCGGCAGAGCAGGACGATCTCGTCCTGCCGGTAGGAGTGGCAATGGATGAGGCGCTTGCCTTCGAGGATCTCGGCGAGGGCCTCGAGTTCGAAGTCGCGGCGGAGGTTGGGGTCGTCCTTGCGGGCGAGGTATTCCTTGGCCGCGGTGAAGCGGTCGCGGATGAGCATTTCGACGCCCATTCGGGAGATGGGGTATTGGCCGCCGTTGTCGCCGGAGCCGTTCTTGCCGGTGGGGTTTTCGCCGAGGGCGAACTTGATGCCGGGGATGGCTTCGGCGAAGTGCATGTCATCGGGGCGGGGTGCGCCCCAGCGGATTTTGTTGACCTGGCTCTGGCCGCCGATGGCGTTGGCGCTGCCGTGGAGGTTGAGGACGGTGGTGATGCCGCCGGCGAGCTGGCGGTACCAGTTGACGACGTCGGGGTTGGTGACGTCTTCGATGCGGACTTCGGAGGTGACGGCCTGTGCGCCTTCGTTCACGCCGCCGGAGATGCCGGTGTGGGAGTGGGCGTCGATGAGGCCGGGGGTGAGGTGCTTGCCTTTGCCGTCGATGACGATGGCGTCGGGCGGGAGGCCGCCGGGCGGGGGTGCTTTGCCGACGTAGGTGATCTTGCCATCGGCGATGATGACGGTGCCGGACTCGATGACGCCTTCGGGGCCGGAGGTCCAGATGGTGACGTCGGAGAAGATGGTGAACTTGGAGGCTTTGGCGGGCTCGGTGGTGCCGTAGGGGCCGAAGGGGACGGGGATGGCGTCGGGGACGCCGGCGAGGCGCCAGAGGGAGTCTTCCTTTTCTTCTTCCTTGGGTTTGGGCTTGCGCCAGCCGCGGTAGGTGTGGGTGGAGGCGTCGGGGAGGGTGGAGATGCCGACGAAGGAGTCACCTTCGACGGTGATGACATCGGAGGAGTTGCCTTCGCCGAGGCCGAGGGGCGCGAGGGGGTGGGTGAACTCGATCTTGTTCTTGTCGATCTTGACGTTTTCGGCCTTGATGACGGTGGGGTCTTTGCCGGGGGCGGTGAGGGTGAGGGTGACGTCGTCGCCTTTGATTTCGAGGGAGAGGAACTCGGGATCGGAGAGGGGGGAGGGCTTGCCGTCGGCTTCGATGATGCGCCAGATGCCGCGAACGTTGGGGGTATCGCGTTCGCGTTTGGAGCCGGAGATGGGGAAGGACTCGGGGCCGGCGGAGATGGTGCCGGAGAGTGCGCCGTCCTTGTCGCGTTTGATGGAGACATCGGCCCTCTCGTAGTTCTGCCAACCGGCGAGGGTGGCGGCGAGGGAGCAGGTGAGGGTGTCGGCGGTGGCTTCAACGCGGCCGCACTCGGAGTCGATGGTTTCGGCGTTGGCGTTGAGGGTTCGGAAGAAGACCTTCCACTGCTTGTCCTGCTTTTCGCCGACTTCTTTCACGACGACGGTGAAGGGAGAGGGGTTGTCGCCGTCGCGGGCGAAGTCGTACGTGCCGGCGAACTTTGAGATGGGGTCGACGGCGCGGCGGGTGGCGGAGAAGTCGGAGCGTTCGCCGGAGGGGCGGACGATTTGGCCGGTGAGGGTGGTGGGCTTGCCGGTGGCGTCGCGCGAGATGGCGCCGGTGAGGAGGTAGAGGCCCTCCTTGCCGTCGAGGGGTTCGTGGTCGAAGATGAAGCTGAGGACGCCGTCGGTGATGGAGACCTTGGTGCCTTTGACGGACTTGTCGTCGCGGTGGAGGGTGATGTCGTCGCCTTTGCCGATGTCGAGCCAGCGTTCGGCGGCGGGGGCGCCGGGGAGGGCGATGTCCCACTTGCCTTCCATGTCGAGGGGGGCGGTGTAGCTGGTGTGTTCGCGGCCGTCGACCCAGACGGCGCGGACCTTGCTCTTGCGGTCGAAGAGGGGGCCGTCCATCACGACGATGTTGGCGAGTTTGCCGGGCTCGAGGGTGCCCATGATCTTGGAGACGCCCAGGAGATCGGCGGGGCCGGTGGTGATGGCGGCGAGGGCGTCGGTTTCGGGGTAGCCGGCGGCGATGGCGAGCCGGACGTTGGCGAAGAACTCGTTGCGGTCGCGGAGGCGGTGGGTGGTGAGGATGAAGGGGACGCCCGCGGCGTGGAGGCGGCGCGGGTTGGTGGGCGCCTGCTCCCACTCCATCATGGTCTTGAGCTCGGTTGCGGCGGCTTTGCCGACGCCCGCGACGTCGGGTGCTTTGGGGAAGTTGATGGGGAGAATGAAGCGGTGGCCGTCCTCGCGGATGGCGTCGAGGCGCTGGTACTCGGTGCCGCCGCCGAGGGCGATGAAGTCGCGGCCGAACTCCTTGGCGATCTTGTGGGCGCGGAGGGTGTTGAGTTCGTCGGAGCAGTCCCAGACGTAGCGGGGGTTTTTGTCCTTGCGGAGGAGGTCGACGGCGTTGTCGGGGCCGGTGAGGGCGCCGGAGGTGCGCTGGGCGGACTGCCAGTCGGCGTCGCTGAAGGTCTGGCGGATGATGGCGACGGCGCCCATGAGGCTGGAGGGGTAGCCGCCGCCGGTTTCGAAGGCGACGGACTGGTATACCTCGTTGGCGTAGACCGGGGGCTTGTCGGCGCTGGGGTCTTCGGGGGCCTTGGCGAGGGAGACGACGGCGCTGCTGCCACGGAAGATGCCGCCGGAGGGGGAGATGGCGGCGGCGGTGAAGCCGAGGCGGCGGAGGGAGCTGGCGAGGCCTTCGTCGATGCCGCCGGCGTCGAGGGCGTTTCGCTGCGGGGTGATCTTGGGGTTCCAGTGCTGGCCGGAGCGGTCGGCGGCGGGGGCGGGGATTTCGACTTCGGTGTAGGGCTCGATAAACCCGGCGTAGACGTGAAGGCCGTTGGCGCGGACGATGCGGGGGCCCAGGGGGAGGCGAGCGGGGGTGTCGTCGTCGGTGCCGAGTTTGCCATCGGGGCCGGGTTCACCGGGGAGAACCGCGGTGATGCGGCCGTCGCGGAAGACGATGGTGGCGTGCGCGAGGGTCTGGGTGGGGGTGGGGTGGAGGGTGCAGTCGTGGATGGCGACCCAGGTGGGGTCGGCGCGGCGGGGGCCGTTGGCGGGGGGGTTAAGCGGCCCGTGCCCGGAGGGCTGTGCGGGGGCGTGGCCGGAGGCGAGGGCGAGGATCGCGAGGGCGAGTGTTTGGATCCGGTTCATGGGGGCCCAGCGTACCAATCGCGGCTGGGAGGCGTCGAAGCGGGTTGAGGGGGAGGAGGGGAAGAAAATCGGTGGAATTTCGAGACCGGTGCAAGGCGGGAGCCGTTGAAGGACATGGAGGGGGGCGGGAGGGTCCATGAAAAACCCGCGCATGCGGTAACTGGAAGCGCGGGGAACGCGACTTCGAGGGTCATCGCCTGTCAACTTGAGCCAGTCTCGGTGCCCCCTTTGCTGTGTATGCGGGGGGCACTTTTTTTTGGGGGGGGAGGGGTGAAGTGGCGGAGTGGCGGAGTGGCAAAGTGCCCGGTTGCTCGCTGTGTTGCGTGCGGGCGATGTGGGTCTGAGCGCTTAGTGAGGCGGGGAGGGGGGTTGGGTGGGGGCTTCGTCTGAGATCTGGGATTTCAGGTTTGAGATTTCGGAGGGGGACGCGGTCTCCTCTGAGATCTGAGATTTGAGATTTGAGATTTCGGAGGGGGAGTCGGTCGCGTCGGAGGGCTGGGAGTTCGGATCTGAGACTTCAGATTTCAGATCTGCGATTTCAGAGGGGGACTCGGTCTCCTCTGAGATCTGAGAGTTCAGATTTGAGATTTCAGAGTTCAGATTGGGGAGTTCAGCGGTCGCGTGTGCCGCTGCGGCCTCGGCTGCGGCCTGGGCCGCTGTTGCTGCTGCTGCGACTCGTTCGCTTTCGAGTTCGTAGGAGGATTTGGCCGGCGGGATGTAGC
>JBIKMF010000143.1:0-9280 GCA_044359425.1 Phycisphaerales bacterium | reverse complement strand
AGGGCATCATCCACCGCGACCTCAAGCCCAGCAACGTGCTCGTCTCCCTCCAGGACGGCAAGCCGCACGCCAAAGTCATCGACTTCGGCATCGCCAAAGCCACCGCCGCCAAGCTCACCGAGAAAACGCTCTTCACCGAGCACCGCCAGCTCATCGGCACCCCCGAGTACATGAGCCCCGAACAAGCCGAGGGCAGCCCCGACATCGACACCCGCACCGACGTCTACTCCCTCGGCGTCCTCCTCTACGAACTCCTCACCGGCACCACGCCCTTCAGCAGCAAGGAACTCCGCTCCGCCGCATACGCCGAAATCCAACGCATCATCCGCGAGGTCGACCCACCCAAACCCAGCACCCGCCTCAGTGCCAACACCGACACCATCGCCAGCGTCGCCGCCCACCGCCAAACCGAGCCCAAGCGCCTCGGCACCATCATCCGCGGCGAGCTCGACTGGATCGTGATGAAGGCCCTCGAGAAAAACCGCCAACGCCGCTACGAAACCCCCAGCGAGCTCGCCGCCGACCTCGCCCGCTACCTCTCCGGCGAAGCCGTCGTCGCCGCACCCCCCAGCAACGCGTACCGCGTCAGCAAGTTCGTTCGCCGGAACAAAGGCGTCGTGCTCGCCGCGAGCGCAGTCACCGCGGCTCTCCTTCTCGGTCTCGCCGGCACCACGTGGCAGGCAAGAGTCGCCGCCCAGGAGCGCGACGCCGCCATCGCGTCAGAATCCGCCGAGGCCGCGCAGCGCGAGCTCGCCGAAGCCGCCCGCGCAGAAGCACTCGAACAGCAGTCCAGAGCCGAAGCAAGCGCGGCCGAGTCCCAGTTGCAGAAGAGCATCGCCGAAGGCGTCGTGAAGTTCCAGTCCGACATGCTCTCCGCGGTCGATCCCTTCAGCCTTCCCAAGGACCCACAGACCGGCGAGCCGCTGAAGGATCGCGTCACCGTGCTGCAGGCGCTCGAAGCAGCATTGAAGGCCATCGATGACGGCTCACTCAAGGACAAGCCCCTCGTCGAAGCCGGCGTGCGAAGCACCATCGGCAACACCCTGATCGCTCTGGGTCGCTATCAAGAAGCACTGCCCGTGCTGCAGAAGGCGCTCGCTCTTCGCCGGGCCATCGCTCCCGAAGGCAGCCTCGAGATCTCACAAAGCCTCGACTCCCTGGCATCGCTGCACCAGTACCTGGCGAAGCACGCCGACGCCGTAAGCCTCTACCGCGAAGCCCTCGCGATGCGCCAGCGATTCGCCCCCGAAGGCGATCCGCTCATCGGCACCGCGATGGGCAACCTGGGCCAGAGCCTCTGGGCACTCGGCGACTTCGCCGAGGCCGAGACGCTCCTGCGCGGCGCGCTGTCGATCGAACGTGCAACCCCCTCCAAATCTCCCGCCGATCGTGCACGCACCCACGACAACCTCGCCAAGACGCTCACAGAACTCAACAAGCTCGACGAAGCCGAGCAACACATGCGCGCCGCACTCGATCTCCGCATCGCCGCGTTTCCCGCCGGACATCCGGAGATCGCGCTGGGACAGAACAACCTCGCCACCGTGCTGATCAAAGCCGACAGGCACGCGGAAGCCGAGCAACTCCTGCGAACCTCCCTCGAGCGCCGACGCTCCGCATTCCCCGCCAACCATCCCGAGATCTCCGTCACCGTGCGACAACTCGCCACGGCGATGCGGCGGCAAGGCAAACTCACCGAGGCCGAACCGCTCTACCGCGAAGCGCTCGCAATCGACCGCGCAACGCTGCCCCCAGGACACGCATCGATCGCGGCATCCCTCAATAGCCTTGGTTTGCTGATGCGAGACATGAACAAGGACGACCAGGCCGAGCCACTCTACCGCGAGGCACTGGCGATCCGCCGCGCCGCACTCCCGGCCGGTCACCCCGATCTCGCCACCTCCCTCAACAACCTCGCGGCCCTTCTCCGCGAGCAGAACAAGCTCGACGAGGCCGAGCCCCTCTACCGCGAATCGCTCGAGATCCGCCGCCAATCACACCCCGCCGGACACCCGAGCATCGCCGTCGGACTGCACAACCTCGCGCAACTGCTCAGGCACCGGAACAAACCCGCCGACGCCGAACCACTCTTCCGCGAGGCACTCGAGATCCGCGGTGCCGCACTCCCCGCCGGACACGAAAACACCACCAACACCCTCAGCGGACTCGCCGCCGCGCTCCACATGCAGAACAAGTTCGCCGAAGCCGAACCCCTCGCCACAGAGGCCCTCCAGCGCAACCGCGCCGCCACCCCAGTAGACCGCGAAAAACTCGCGGACGCGCTCGGCACCCTCGCCGCAGTCGAGTACGGCCTCGGCAAGACCGCACAAGCCCGCGCGCACTGGGACGAAGCCATCGCCATCATCCGCAACAGCCCCTCAACCACCCCCACCTTCGCCGCCCGCCTCCTCTGGCGCTCCGGCTCCGCCCGCCTCGAAACCAAAGACCCCGCCGCGGCACTCCCAGAACTCGAAGAAGCCGTCACCATCGCTGAAAAAGCACTCCCCCCCGACCACCCCGACCTCACCAAGTACCGCGCAACCCTCGCCACCTGCAAAGCAACTCTCAACCCCACAACCAACGCCCCCAAGTAACGGCACCACAACCCAGCACTCACCCCGCGCATCCCCCCGGCCCACATCGCTCAAGCCGGCATCGGATCGATCCGTAATCTGGCCCGTCCTCCCGCCCTCGGCGCTCACGCCAATTCTCCGCGCGCAACCCCGCTCCTCACCTACAACCCGCGCCACCTCCGCCACCACGCACGAATCGCCCCCCACGCCCCGCCGCTCCCCCCGGCGCCTCCCCCTCGCAAATCCTTCCGAATCACCGGCTGATCGTCGTACTCCGGTGACAACAAACACCACCCGATCTCCGCAAGCGGACTCCCCTTGAGCGCGCGACAGATGCACTCATAAATCTCGTTCGCGTCCTTCCCATCAAACGAGATATCCAACTCCCCCCTTTCCATGTCTTGCCCATGGCCGGTCCACTCACCCGCACCCGACGCGACAAGCCGCTCTTCGATCAGCGTCTCCACCGATTCCCAATCAAAGTCCTCGGGCAGTTTCGCGGTGGGGAACACAAGGCTCACGGTCGCCAGCTCCACTTTCCGCGGCTTCACCGGCTTGATCGGCGGCGGCGGCAGAATCGCCGTCCCAGGCTCAAAGTCAAACCGAAGCCGCCCCGCGGCGTGCGCCTCCCGGAACAACTGCGTGACAAACCTCTCTCCGTGAACCCCGCTCTGCGCGCACGGCTCGATCCTCTCAGGCAGTGTCGTGCCGTGCTCATCGAAGTACCGAGGTCGATGGGTCGTTATGTCAAGAACGCAGTGAACCTCAAGACGCTCCCCCTCCGCGAAAGGCCGAGAGCGAAGCGGGAGCCAGAATCCTTCCTCCCACCAGTTTCCGGCGAGCACAGGCGGCCCCACCAGATCGGAGACAGGAAACGCCTGCCGCTGATATGGATCCGCGACGATCCCGTTGAACACGTAGACCAGCGAGCACCAATCTCCGTCCGTCGGCGAATAAGGAGAATGAGCCGCCGTCCGCGAAACCACTCGGACATGAACCCACCCGCACCCGGGCAGCAACATCGCACCAATATCACCAACCCCCACTTCGCAGCGGCTATGAACAACGACAACACCCGACGGCACTTCTCGCGTCATGCCCCCATAGTAACAAACGGCTCCCGCCCCGTTCAACCCTCGCCCGTCCCAAGTGCCCCTGAAACCGCTTCGGTTTCAGCGCCGACTCACCGACTCCTGCGCCCTCCGCAGGTGGCAGCAGCATCCTTGACGCCGGGTCCCAGCGGCATTCAACCGCTGACCGTGCTCTACCCCCGCCCATTCCTCACCCCCGCGCCCTATCCCTCTTCAAGCCGCCCCGGCGCCACCTGCGATCGCGGCGCGAACCTCTGCAACCGATGCCCCTCGTTACCTCGTACCCGGCCAGCAGCACGTCGCCCCCCTCATTCGATTCTCCCTTCCGATATCATGCTTCACCGAGGAGTTCACCCATGACCAAGCTACCCGCTTCAATGCACGCCCAACTTGCGAACGCGCTCAGCAAGGGCTCTATCCCCGAACACGGCGAGCCCGGTTACGACGCGTTCTACGACGTCTTCGGCGAGCTCGCCGCGATCCTCTGGGAAGACGCCACGAACCCCAACGCGCCGCAAGTCCGTCGCCGCGTCGCGGCACTCATCGCCATCTGGTCCGCAATCCCCCACGACGGCGTTCTCGTCGGCGTCGCCTGCAACCAGCCCGAGGTCGTGCCCGTTGCGATAGAGGCCGCGGAGTCGCTCCAGCTGCCGACCGTCGTCGCAGGACTACGTGCAATCGCCGACTGCATCCCCAACGAAATCGTCGCGCTACCCGATCCCAGCGACCGCCTCGAGTGGTACGGGTCTTCCAAGGGCGAAAAAGCCGCCACTCGCCTCGAAGCCCTCTACGACGAACTCACCGAAGACGAGTCGTTCGCCACAGCACTGATGCTCACCTGCATGCAACAAACACTCGCCAACCCAACCGACTTCTTTGAGGGCTAGCCGTATCCACCGTGTCAGCACTGGTGGGAGTGGTCGCCGCAGCGGCGGCAGAGCGGACCACGTCGCGATGCCCCATACAACTGCTCGCTCGGTTCACGTGGCGACCGACACGCCTATGCCGGGAGGCTCGGACTGTCGCCGCTTTGCAAGCAGGCAGTAACCCGTACCGCAGCGGTCCGTCCTGCGACCTAGAACCACAGCCCGTACGCAGCGAGTTGCACCTCAGGGACCCGAAAGCCCAGCGAGTCCTGCACCTGACTCGGACGAACCCAGAGCGAATACGACCCGTTGTCCGCAGAGTCCCAGCTCCCCCCCGGTGCCGGAAGCCGATAGACCACCGTGTACGAGTTGTTCGAAGCAGCGTACGACCTGCTCACGAGTGTTGACTGGAGCCGGAGCCCGTTCGGTCCTCGCAGTTCAATGTCTCCAGACCCGAGCGAGTTCCAATCCATGAACCTCGCGTTTGCGCGGTACGCGACGGTCGCGATGAAGTCAGTGGTGCCTCGAGTCACGCTCACGTTCGACACCACCGCGTTGGGCGTCTGAAAGTACATGCTGTACGTCTGGAGGGCAGTCGGTGCAACCGGGTAGCCTTGTGCATCCCAAACCTGATTCGCCCTTGCACGCAGCGTATAGGCCCCGTTGTCCGTCCAATCCCAGTAACCACCCCGGGCCGGAAACCTGTACATCGCGAGCAACTGCCCGACGGCGGGGATGCTGCGGGTCATGAGTGTTGATGCCTCCAGGTACCCGCCTGGCCCGGCGAGCTCCAGATCGCCATTCGTCACAGATCCCCAGGAAATGCCGATCGGTGAACCTGCCGCATCGCGGTAACGGGTAATCGCCTCGAAGAACGTGCCTCCCTCCGCGACGAACTGACCCTGCAGGGTCGCGGTCGGATTGTTGAACCAGAGGTTGTACGTCTTGATCGCTCCGGCGGGTGCGGCACGCCCCTCGTTGTCCCAAACCTGGTTCGGCCGAAGCCAGAGCGTGTACGTGCCGTTGTCGGTGGAGTCCCAGGCCCCGCCTGGACCCGAGAAGGCGTACGTTGCGGTGATTGTGTCCTGTGGGCCAACGACCCGACTCCTCAGTGCGGCAGGGTACGCGGTGCCACTCGAGTGTCGCAGTTCGATGTCAGCTGAGTCCACCGACCCCCAACTGACCTGCTGGTCGTCATTGTAACGAACGGTGACGCGCAACTCGCTGATTGCATCGCTGGAAAACGACGCACCCAATTCGGATGCCGCAGGAGCCGCGGGGCGGAGCCCTCGAATAACGACCCACCAGCTTTCGGTGCCCCGGGATGCCAGGCACACAAGCGTTGAGCCATCACCTGAGAGCAGCCGGGGTTCCAGAAGATCGCCGTTTTCTGGCAAGAGCGGGTACTCCGCTAAGTCGAGCCCCAGCTCACGCAGGTACACGTCAAGCGGCCGAGCCCCCGTCGACGGCGACCAGACCCAGAACCCATAGTAGTGGGCCTGCCCTCCCACAACAAGTTGGCCGTCGTACGAAACGTCGAGCACGTGACGGCCCCCGACCCCATGCCACCGGAGGTTCTGGATAGTGCCCAAGTCCACGGTTCCGTTCGCTTCGCTCCACACGGCCCAGTTTAACAGCCCACTTCCGCCCGGGCTGGCACCAGCCAAGAAGACGCGCTGACCGTCTCCGCTAATCGCCTGCACATTCCAGTTTCGGTTCAAGGCGTCGAGCGGCCCCCAGTGCGGCAGCAGAGGAATCGGCCGCTCGGTGCCAGTCGTGCGGTCGAGCAGCCAGACGGCATCATGAACGCCGGGGCGGGTAATCACTGCATATCGCAAATCGCTCGACATGTCTTCAATGTGGTAATCCCATCCTGGAAGCAGCGTGTCACCGCCTTCTGGGGTCCAACTGATGTAACGGAACTCGATTCCTCCGCACAATACGGGATGGACGTACTCCCGCCCGTTCGAGGAGAACCACCCGGGCTGGTACTGAGACACATCCACATCGCACGCGGTGGTAGTAACTTGCTGCAACGCAGTCAGAGTTTGCCAGACAGGTGGATTAGGGTAGTCACGAGCCCAGGCCATCACCGCCGTGCCATCCGCGGAGAGACCGATCGGAAGGCTGGTTGTCTGAAGCACAGTCTCCGAAACGCCGAACTCACCGAGAACCGTTCGGCCGACGGGAGAAGCGTGGCGGATACCCGCATACTTTCGCCCGTCATGTGACACCGAGTAGATGTCACGGATATTGCCGCCGCAGCCGTAGCAATCAGCAAGGAGCGCCCACGTCAACGTGGGTGGGCAGTTTGCGAAGAATCTCGCGCGAACACCTGCTGAACCAACGATTCCGCACGTGTCAGTCACGACGCACGTGTAGTATCCTTCGTCTCGCGCCTCGGGTGTGACGATTGCTAGGCTCGGTTGCGTGGCTCCCGGAATCGGCACCGAGTTCGAATCCAACCACTGATATCGAAGAGGTGGTCGCCCCGTCGCCGTAACGGCCAGAACAGCATCGATGGTCGGACACATCGAAACGGCGGACTGGACCGCGATCACGCTCGGAGGATCCGTATACCGCGCAACCTGCGCCGGATTGGTCGTCACGGTGCCGCACGGTCCAGTGAACACAGCGCGATACGTTCCCACATTCCCCGGGCTAACCGCGCCAATCGCGAGTGTCGGTGCCACTGCCCCCTGCACAACACTTCCGTCCCGAGTCCAAGCAACCGATGAGTACGGCCCCGAAGCGGCCGCGACCAAAGTCACGGGAGTGCCTTCGCACACGGTAACAGACGCGGGGTGCGAAGTAACAACAGTATTGGGGTAGTACGACCAGCTGGCCGCAAGGCTGATGACACTCCCTTCCGTATTGGTGAGCACACAGTCGTAGCTGCCAGGCTGAAGCCCCAGACCCGACAGCGAAAGCTGGGGCGATTGAAAGCCGAAGATGCCAGAACCCGAAACGATTGGCACTCCATTCCTTCTCCACTGGAACGTAGTAGAGCCGCACTGGATGGGGATAACCGTGAACGTGGCTGTCGCGCCCTGGCAGATCGTCTGATTGGTCGGCTGCGTTGCAATACGAGGCGCTGGGCACGATCCCGCCAGCGACACCTCGTACAACTGACTCTGCAGGGGCGCACTGACTTCGCGAACCTTCACGTAGAACGGTCCCGGGCCAGTGAGGAGGGAAGAAACGACCGATTCGGTTCCGCCCAGCCCAGTTGCGTTCACCGACTGCAGAACAGTTCCGCTTGCATTGGTGATGTCAAACGCCAGGTCCGCGATGAACCGAGCATTCGCGATCCCGCCGGTCGACGCAGGGCACACACCATTCCCGTCGTGCGGTTCATCGCCATACAAGGAACCGACGGGCGCGACAGTTACCGTGACTCGCTGGCTTCCTTCGATGTTGAAGCGGTACCAATCCACATCCCCGGCTCCCGAGATGCCCGCCGCGCTCGCAGAGGATGCCTGCATGTTCGGGACGATCCCCATCGATCTGGTTGCGCCGTATGCGAGCGTTCCTACATCGCTCGCGGTTGACCTGGTGTTGTTGGGCTCGAAGGCGTCGCCGTAGAGTCGCTGTATTCCGCGTATGTCGTCCTGCTGTGGAGTTGGAATAGGATCCACATTCGTCTGCGGCTCCATGATTTTGGTTCTATTCTGGGGACACGTGTGGCCCAACCCCAGAGCATGCCCGATCTCGTGCATGATGGTCGCCCGCATCCCGCTGTTCGACCAACCGTCCGACCAAGTCACCCCGCTGTTCAGAGTCACATCACCGGCGTTTGCCCCGCCCGGGTAGAAGGCATAGGCCAGCGTGCCGTTGCGACATGAGTGAAACGGTCGCATCGCGATGCGAATGTCGCCCCGAGTCGAAGAGCCAGCTTGACCCCACCCCGCGCCGTCGTCCCACTCACTCGTGCCGTTGCGCACCCGCACGAGTCGCACGCCCGAGATACGCGACCACGAGGCCATCGCCTGCTCGATAACGGCGATCCACGCGGCCTGGTTACCGCTAAACTGCGAGTTCATCCTGAAGAACAGCTCGTTTGGGGCATCGGCTTCGGTGACGACGAGCCCAGTTTCAGGGCACACGATCTGCGTACCGGGCATGTTCACCCCGTCCGGCACGAGGCTCCACGTAAGCGTGATTGGCTCGCCCATCGTCCCGGGCCATCGGTCCACGGCGAGGTAGGAGTTGCCCCGCATCTGCGCCTCCACATCCGCGGCGACCAGTGGCGATACGCCGGGAGCAAAGCAGCCGCCGGAGGGAATCAACGGCACAACGGTCGCTTCGGAGGCGGCATCGTCAACCGGAGCCATGATCTGGGCCTCCGCAGTCCCTCCTACGACGAAGAACCACAATCCGCACACCGTGCCAAGCATGCACACGATCATTCTCGTTATGAATCGACCCCACGCAGACTCTCGCATGTGGCTCACTCCAATGGCGCAGTTCGCTACACGACCCTTCCACCAGGATGTTCAGTCACCCGCCTCTCCGTGCCGTCAGATGATACTGACCTTTCCGGATGTCCGCCACATCTAACTAGAACAACCCGCGTCCCTCGTGTACGCCATAACTCCATAACACCGTCTCCCCTGCTTCGCCCGGCGCTGATTGAACGACCCCTACCAATCGACTCGAGAACGCCACAGAAGGTTAGAGGAGGGCCTTATGTGCTTTGAGCTTCCGCCGGTTAGCTCGATCGCACGCCGCAAGACACATGTGCCCGCCG
>JBIKMF010000142.1:0-9306 GCA_044359425.1 Phycisphaerales bacterium | reverse complement strand
ATCCAGCGGCTGTCCGCGGACCACACGACGCCGGACATGTTCTCGTACGGGTTGAAGTCGATCTTCTTCTGCTCCTTCGTCTCGACGTTGAGCAGCCAGAGTTCCTGGTCCTTGTCGTGGTGGGCGATCCACTTGCCATCGGGAGACGGGACGCCTTCCCAGCGGAGGACCTTGCCGTCGGAGGTGAGCTGGGCTCTCGCATCGCCCTTGAGTGGAAGGGTCCAGAGTTCAACTTCGCCGCTTTCATCGGAGAGCGCGAGGATTGACTTCCCGTCGGGCATGAACCTCGCGTCGCGGTACCGCACGCCGCCGGAGCGGGTGAGTTCGCGGAAGCGTCCCTGCTCGCGGGGCGCCACGAAGACCTGCCCGCGTGCGGTGAGCACGAGGCTCTGGCCGTCGGGCGCGAGGTGGGCCGCCGTGAGATAGTCCATGGGCTTGGTGACCCAGTTCTCCCGCGTCTGGTCGTAGTCGGAATCGAGCGTGATGGACAGGGGTGTTTCGGCACCAGTTGCGATGTCAAAGAGGTGGATGTCGGCGCCGAGCTGAAAGACGATGCGACCGTTGGAGAGCGAAGCGCCCTTCACATCCAGCCAATCGTGCTGCGTGTGCTGCTTGAGATCGTTGCCGGAACCGGACATGGACCAGATTTCCATGGTGCCGTCGCGATCGGTGGTGAAGTACACCCGGTCGTTCCACCACATCGGGTTGGCGCTGGTGCCGGGGAAGTCCTTCGTCAGCGGGGTCGCCTCGGCGGCACCGTCGGTGAGCCGCCAGAGCTGCTGGGCGGTCCCGCCCTTGTACCGCTTGGTGTGGCTTCCCTGGAACTGGAGTCGGGTGAAGAAGAGGTTCTTGCCCTCGTTGTCCCAGACACCATCGCTGGCCTGGGCGAGGGGCACGAGCTCGCGCGTCCCACTCACGGGGTCGTTCAGGGTCAGCTGCCACGACGGGAGCGTGCTGAACCGCTCGGTGGAGGCGATGATCCGATCACCCCTCCACCCGATGACGTTCGTCCTTCGGGCATCCCACGTGACCCGCTTGGGGAGGCCCCCGTGGGTCGGCATCACGTACACCTCGGGAGGGCCTTCATAGGTGCCGACGAAGGCGACCCAATCGCCATCGGGGCTCAGTTCCGGTGTCGACTCGTCGCCCGGATGGGTCGTGAGCCGCGTCGCGACTCCCCCCGTGGCCGGGACCTTCCAGAGATCTCCCTCGGCAACGAACACGATCAAGTCGTTGTGAATCGTCGGCTGGCGGTAGTATCCCCGAGGCACCTGGCCCGAGGCGACAGAACCCGCGACGGCGAACAACAGAACTGCCATCCACTTCTTCATGCCCCCATGGTACTGCAGGCCTGCATGGGGCGTCATCCCCCCGTCGCAACAAATCGCCCCTCGCCGGAACGGGGTCGCATGGCCCGGTACGATGCCTCCTCAAAGGAGACCTCATGAACATTCTGGTAACTGGGGGCGCGGGATACATCGGGTCGCACACCGTCAAGCGGCTCCTGGAGGCCGGCCACCACGTTGTCGCCCTCGACAACCTCTATCGCGGGCATCTCGCCGCGCTCGCGGCAGTGCGCCAGATCGCACCGAGCAGGCTCACGGTGGTACACGGTGACATTTCCGACCACGCGACGGTGAACGGAGCGCTCCGGAAGCACGGCATCGACACGGTGATGCACTTTGCCGCGCTCGCGTACGTGGGCGAATCGGTTGACGACCCGCTCAAGTACTACCGCTGCAACGTCCTGGGCCTCGTCGCGCTGCTGGAAGCCCTGGACAACTCCGGGGTCGAGCGCCTCGTTTTCTCGTCCAGTTGCTCGACATACGGCCAACCCCCGGAACACCTGATCCCGGTCCCCGAGTCGTGCCCGCAGAACCCCATGAGCCCGTACGGCCGCACGAAGCTCCACGGCGAGCACATCCTGCTGGACTACGCCGAGTCCCGTCGGCGACAGGGCCGGCCGATCTCGCTCTCGTTCCTCCGGTACTTCAACGTCTGCGGCTGCGATCCCTCCGGGCTGCTGGGCGAAGATCATGAACCAGAGACCCACCTGATCCCCGTCATCCTTCAGAATGCACTCGGCAAGCGTGACTCCTTCTCCCTGTTCGGGACCGACTATCCGACGCCCGACGGAACGTGCGTGCGCGACTACGTGCACGTGACCGACCTCGCCGATGCGCACATCCTCGCGATGGAGAAGGGAACCCCCGGCACCGACGCCGCGTTCAACGTCGGTATCGGAAAGGGCTACTCCGTTCGGCAGATCATCGAATCTGTGCGGCGGGTGACCGGCGCCAAGCTCACCTTCACCGAGCAACCCCGACGCGCGGGCGACGTCCCGCGCGTCTTCGCCGACCCCACCCGCATCCGTCGTGAACTCGGGTGGGAAGCGAAGATCACCGACCTCGACGAGATTGTCGCCACCGCGTGGAGCTGGTTCTCCAAGCACCCCAACGGATACAGAGCATGAGATTCCTCTCCGTCCAGGGCCTCGCGGCGGTGCTGCTCTTCGCGCCGGCGGCCTTGGCCCAGCCGGCCACTCCGCTTCCCGAGGATCCGCCGGCCGTCAGCGAGTCTCTGTTCGCATCCTTCCCCGTCCCACGACTCGACATCGTCGCCGGGCCGATGGTCTGGCCCGCACGCATCGGCTTCGCCGACGATGCCCGCGCCCGAGGCGTGATCATCGACTACGAGCCGCCCTACGAACGGCCCGCTCCTGTGCAACTCTCGACGGATCTGGCCCCCAGGCCGCCCAGCGGGTTTCGCGGCGTCGAGAAACTCCTCTCACTCGCCGGCGAGGAGCGCGAAACGCTCGTCCTCGCAGAGGGTGTCAAGGCCTGCGTCGTCCCGGTTCAACTCATACGACCCGGAGACACGGAAACCAAGCCATTCAAAGCCGCGATGACGTTTCAGTTCGTCAGCGCGAGTTCGGTCGGCGAGATGGAAGGCACGGCTCTCGTCGCCGCGCAGCGAACGACATTCTCGCTGCTCGACCCGTTCGGCGGCGGGGCTGCTCGCGGCACGGCGCTGGTCATGCCGGGGCTGCTGGGAACGCCACCGGGCACCGTGGACGCGCTCGTCCGCATGCTCCGCGATCAGGGGTGGGCGGTGCTGCGGATGTGGGCTCAACCCTCACGATTTACCCAGACTGTTTCCTTTGATATCGATCTCTCCGCCGACGCGGCCGACGGGGCCAAGACGATCTCCGGCGAGTTGACCGATCGGCTCGCCGAGTGCGCCTACGCGGTGCAGGGAGCCTTCGATCATGTCGAGAAGGCCCGTCCCCAACTCGCTTCTCTCCCGCGGGTCGCCGTCGGATTCAGCGGCGGCGCACTGACCATGCCGACCGTTGTCGCCCGCGAACCCGACCGCTACGCCGCGGTTGTGATGGTCGGCGGCGGGGCCGATGCGTTTCTCCTCACCCTCAAGACCTCGTATGCGTTCGTCGGTGGCCCCAAGTACAACTTCACCGGGGGCGAGCCGACGAACGACTCGATCCTTCGAATCGACGAGGAGTACCTCCGCATCACCCCGCTGGATCCGTACCACTGCGCCCGATTGCTCCGCGGCAAACCAATGCTGATGATCTGCGGAAACGCGGACACGGCCGTGGCCTCCCCGCTCGGCAATCTGCTCTGGCAACAGGCGGGCGAACCGACCCGTGTCATCCGCGAGAGTGGACACGAGGCGCTCTTCTTTTCGCTCGCGTCCGAGTTTCCTCGGATCCGGGACTTCCTCGCCGACGCGACGGGCGGTGCTTCGAAATGATGCGCATCGTCGTGAGCCCCTACCACCTCACCACCCGCGAGGCCCCTGCGCTCGCGGCGCTGCTCCTCGCGGACGAAGTGGTGACGCTTCTGCCGATGGGCGACGCCGGCGGCAAGGCCGTTGCACGGGATGTCGCGGACCGTTCGGTGTCGTACCGCGAACTGGTGCGGAGTTGGGCGTGGACGGAGGAACTCTGGCACTCCGGTCTGCTCCGAGGCGGTGTGGACGACAAGACAGCGGTGCCCGATGTTCGCAACGCCGCCTGCGAGATCACCGACGACGAGTGGCTCTCTTCGCTGCGTCCTCTGATGCACGACCGGCTGTTCGAAGATGAACGGGCATACCTCAACGCACTCGCCGCGGACATACTCAAGGGCGGCCCGGATCCCGGGATCACCGTGCCCGTCGCCGCGGGGCTCGACCGATTCGGGGCGAGGCACGGCGCCTTCGTTTCGCGATCTCATCCTGTCTCGCTCGCGCAGAGGGCCGAGTTCGGCCTGCTCGAGGATCGGGTCTCGATCATCGTGCCCGTGCTCCTCCAGGCCGACGCCGAGCGTTTGTCGATCGCCCGGGAGGTACTCCGCGCACCATTGGGTCATCTTCGTGCCGCGCTGGAACGCTGCGAAGCAGCACGCGGCGGCGCTTCCGGCATTCGCGCGGACGACCTCCAGGCCGCGGCGGCGGCGTACTCGTTGGCGTTCGGGAACTCCTCCGCTCAGCTTGCCAAGGGAAGTGAGCAGGATGAAGTTCGCATGGTCGTCGGCGATGTCGCGCTCACGTGCGGCACACTACCCGCCGACGCCGTGCTACGTTCGAGCCTGCGTGCCCTGACCGCCGTGTCTCGAACACGGTCGTCGTCCGCCACCGACGAAAAGACGGCAGGCCTGGTTCGCAGCCCCGGGAAGCCCGTCTCGATTCTGTGTTTCAAGGTGCTGGGCGCGAGCAACAACCGGGAGAAACGATGACACCGCGATCGAACCGCCTGGCCGGGTCGAGCAGCCCCTACCTGCTCCAGCACGCGCACAACCCCGTGAACTGGTACCCCTGGGGCGAGGAGGCTTTCGCCGAGGCACGCAGGCGCAACGTCCCGATCTTCGTCTCTATCGGCTATGCGACCTGCTACTGGTGCCACGTCATGGAGCGGGAGAGCTTCGAGAGCCCACAGATTGCCGCGATGATGAACGACCTGTACGTCTGCGTAAAGGTCGACCGCGAGGAGCGGCCCGAGATCGACGACGTGTACATGGCGGCCACGGTCATGATGACCGGACAGGGCGGATGGCCGATGAGCGTCTTTGTCGAGCCTCGGGCACTGAAGCCGTTCTGGTGCGGCACGTACTTCCCGGCGCAACCGATGCCCGGGATGGGAAATCGTCCGACCTTCCCGCACATTCTCGAAGCCCTCTACCAAGCCTGGTCCACGCAGCGTGAAGAAGTCCTCGAGCAGGCCGACACGCTCGCCGGTGCCGTGGCCGCGGAACTCGGTACACCTCGCCCCCTCCGCCCGCTTTCGCTCGACACGGTCGTCGAGGCCAGCAACGCGTTGCTCCGGATCTTCGATCGCTCTCGCGGCGGTTTCGGCGACGCCCCCAAGTTTCCGCAACCCGTCTATCTCGAGTTGCTTCTCGATGTTCGCGAGGCCGCCGGGGACGATTCGACCGCGGATGCCACGGGAGAAGCGGTTCGCCGCACGCTGAACGCGATGATGATCGGTGGTCTGCACGACCAGATCGGCGGCGGCTTCCACCGCTACTGCGTCGACGGCGGCTGGACAGTCCCTCACTTCGAGAAGATGCTGTACGACAACGCGCAGCTCGCCTCGCTTTACGCTCGGGCCTCGCATCACTTCGGTGATGCGTGGTTCGAACGCACCGCCCGACGCACCATCGCCTTTGTTGAACGCGAGCTCTCTCTGCCCAACGGAGTGTTCACGAGCGCACTGGACGCTGAAGTCGACGGACGCGAGGGGCTCAACTACCTGTGGCACCCGGAGGAGCTAGCCGCGACGCTCAGCGCGGGCGACGCCGCGTGGATCACGAAGGTCTACGGGCTCGATGGATCCCCGAACTTCAGGGACCCCCACCACCCCCACCATCCGCCCGCCTTCGTCCCACGACTTCACGATCGCCCCGAGCGGATCGCCCGCGAACTCGAAACCGGTGAGGAAGAGTTCACCTCGTGTCTCGACCGCATCAACTCGCTGCTGCTCGCCGCGCGCCAGGCCCGAAAACAGCCCCGGCTCGACGATAAATCGATCACGTCATGGAACGCCATGATGATCGCAGCGCTGGCTTCGTCCGGCGAATGGCTCTCCGACACCTCGCTCATCGAGCGGGCCGCACGGGCGGCAGACTCACTGGTCGCGGTCGCTTGGTCCGGCGACCGCCTCGCCCGCACCGTCCGCGACGGCCGCGTGGGGATCGATCGGGGCACGCTCGAGGACTACGCGGCCCTGATGGGAGCCGCCGCGACGCTCGCCCGGGCACAGCCTTCACGAAAGCCGCACTGGATCGGCCTCGCGAACGGGCTGCTCAAGTCCATCCGTGAGAAGTTCATGGACTCGGCCGCGGGGATCTTCGATGTCGAGAGCGGTCGCTCCGACCTGTTCCTCCGCAACCGGTCTGTGCACGATGGCGCAGTCCCGAGCGGTTGCTCTGTGCTGCTCCACGCGCTGCTGGACCTCGAAGCGGTCTCGGGCGATTCCTCCTGTGGCGAAGACGCGGTTCGCATCCTGAGCAGCGTCAGCGGCCACGTCGGCCCCACCCCGCTCGGCAGTACCCACGCGCTGCGTGCCCTCCTTCGGATCATCCGCGCCGGCGGCGAACGTGCCGCGGGATTCTCGGCCACCACGCCGCGCCCCATGGCGACCACCCGGCCCGGAGCTTCCGAACTGGTGCAGGTCTTCGCATCCGATGATCATGTTGCCATCGGAGCCGATACCCCCGCACAGCTCACGCTGCGGGTCAAGATCGCAGACGGGTGGCACATCGCCGCGTCGGATGCTGAGGGGCTCACCCCCCTGCGCGTGCACATCGCACACGGCACCGGCGTCGCGGCATACGCCGACTACCCAGCGGGCACCGCCTACGGCTCACCCCACGCGGGCCTTACCTCCGTCCTTCGCGGCGAGTTTGATGTTCCGGTTGCGCTCGAACTCCACGGCGACTGGAGCGGCTCGCCGGTGCTCGCCATCACCTACCAGGCATGTACCGATACGGAATGCCTGGGCCCAACGTCCCTCGAGCTTGATATCTCCATCGATCGCGCGTGAGGCACGCCATGCGGGTTCTTGTTCTCCTCGGGCTCATGGTTCTGCTTGGCGGCTGCCGCAGCCACCCGGATGTCTCCCTTCCCATGGCCGAGTCCGTCTGCCGCACCCGCGGCGAGCCCGCTGCGTTCGCGCACGAACACCGTTTCCAGTTCATACTGACGGAGGTGATCGACGGCCGGCGAGTGGACCACGTCTACCGCGCCGATGCCGAGTACTTCTACCCGGCAAGCACCATCAAGCTCATCGGTGCCGTCGCGGCACTTCAGACGATGGAGTCGCTCGGGGCGAGCATCGATGCGCCAATCGGCTGGGGCGATGTGGATCGGCCTGGCGAATCGCTGCTCGCGTCGGACGGCTCCGTGCCGGTCCTGCGGCGCGAGCTCGAACGCATGCTCATCGTCAGCGACAACGAGGCATTCAACATGTGCTTCGATCTCGCGGGCCAACGCGAACTGAACGAGACGATGTGGGACGCCGGCCTCAGCTCCGTGAAGATCGAGCACCGCCTGAGCCGGGTCGCTTCCGCCGCGAACCGCACCGCCGCCGCGCCCATGCGACTCGAAACCGCGAGCGGCTCGGTCCTGCTCCCGCGGAGAGCGGGGATCGGCGAGATCCCGCCACCCGCGATTCCCGGCCTGTCCATCGGCTCGGGGTTCATGCGCGGCGGCACGCTCGTTCGTGAACCGATGCGATTCGACCGCCACAATCGGATCTCCCTCCGCGATCTGCACGAACTCACGATCGCGATCAACCGGCCCGACCTCGCCCGCATCCGGCTGCCGATATCGGCATCGCATCGCGAGCTTCTGGCGGAGTTCATGTCGAAACTCGCGCCTGTCCCCGAAGAGTACAAGCCGTTTTTTCCGGGCGTATGCCGGGTACTCCAGCCATCGCGCGTGCGCGTCGCGAGCAAGATCGGTCTCGCCTACGGCTTCCTCACCGATACGGCCTGCATCACAGACCTCGCCTCAGGCCGCGAGTTCTTTTTGACGGCGACCATCTACGTCAACAGCGACGGCGTCCTGAACGACGACGCGTACGACTACGACGCGGTCGGGTTTCCCGTTCTCGCAGATCTGGCCGAGGCCGCGACACGCCGGGTCTTTGCAGACCCGGCCGACGGGGTCACTTCGCCCGGATCGCATCGAGAGACTTCTTCGGATTGATCACCCGGCGGGACTGATCACCGTCCAGCGGATCACCGCCCGCACGAATGGCCTCGATCACTTCGGCGACCGTCAGCTTCGGATTGATCGACCACAGCTTCGCGGCAAGGTTCGCCACCTGCGGCGCGGCCATCGACGTACCGCTGAACTTCATGAGCTTGCCACCGGGGACATAGCTCTCCACCTCGAAGCCGCTCGCGTACAGACCGACACCGGCGCCGAAGCTGGTGAAGCCGGTCTTGTTGCCCGACTGATCCACAGCCCCAACCGTCACGAGGTTCGGGAGCTTGATGCCAGATGGAATCAACTCCGCAAACTCCACGTTGTCGTCGCTGTTTCCCGCGGCGGCCACGAACAGAATCTCGGGTGCCGACCGCATCGCCGCCTCGAGCGCGTTCTTCTGGATCCCGAAGATCTCGCGAGCCATCGCCGCCCGCTCTTCGGGGGTCTTGCCGACGCCCTTGGCCTCCAGGGCCGACTCGACATTCGCGCGGCTCTCGCCCCACGACATGTTGACGACGCGAACCCCTGCCTTCTTCATGTAGTCGACGCAGGCCTGAGCCGCGGCCGCCTCGTTGCGGGACCGTTCAACGCTCGGCGCGTGCTGCGGGATCGACCGGTAGTCAAACGTGATCCGGATCGGGAGCAGACGAACCTGCGCGTTCCCCTTTGCCGCGATACCCGCGACGTGGGTCCCGTGCGAGTAGTTACCGTACAGGTTCAGGTCTTCAAGGAACGTGTTGACCTCGTCGGGCTTGAGCGCCCGCATGTGCTTCTGGAGGGCATCGGCCTCCGGGCTCGCGATACTGGACTGAAGATCCCCAAGACCCTTGGTGTACCCCTGGACGATTTCCAACGGGTTCTTCATGTCACCCAGGGGGTACAGAAGTTCCGGAACGGCCTTCGCGTCAAGGTCCCACGCGATCCCGTGCACATCGTCCACAAACCCGTTGCCGTCGTTGTCCTTGCCATCGACCTTCTCGCCCGCGTTCACCCACAGGCGGTCCTTGAATATCTCGACGTCCGTGCCCGAATCCCACACGCACGCCACGACCGGGGAACCCTCACCCGCTGCGACCACTGCTTCGCGGTCCGGCC
>JBIKMF010000141.1:0-9408 GCA_044359425.1 Phycisphaerales bacterium | reverse complement strand
AACGCCGTGCTCGGCTCCCACCGCGCGATCCGCGTCCGCCAACGCATCGGCAGCCCGTGCAGCCGGATCCGATAATCAATCAACGCCCCCTCACGCATCGCGATCGGTCGCGGCGTCAGTATCTCAAAGTTCAACCAGACCGGCGTGATCCGCTCCAGGTTGTACGCGTCCCCAAAGAACGCGAACACGTCCTCGCGACTCGCCGGAAGCATGATCCCGCAACGAAGTTCCGGCATGCAACGCCCCAACCTTCGGGCGGCGCAGTCATCCCTGCGAGGTGACCGTCACCCCGGCCGGAAGCCGCAGCACCGTCGACGGCGCGGGCATTCCCAGCCCGTGCCCATCCACAGCCGCCTTCACCGACTTCGCAAGCTCCTGCTGAACGGATGCAAGCTTCCCCGTCTCCGCCCACACCCCAACCGTCCACTCCACCCCGCCCGGCACAAGCTTCACAAGCCCAACCCCCGGAGCCGGGGTCTCCAGACGACCGAGAGTCCTCTCCGCCGCGGCAAGCAGAATCGCCCGCGTCTCATCCACGTTCTTCGCGCCATCCACAACAACCGTTAACGTCGCCGCGCGAGTCGGGTGGTGCGACTGGTTCTCGATGATCGCCCCGAACACCTGCCCGTTGGGGATGATGATCCGCCGGTTGTCGACCGTGTCCACCCGCGTCGAGAAGAGTTCGATCTCGTCGACCTTACCCGTCTGCCCCGCGACCGTAACCGTGTCGCCGACGCGGAACGGACGGAAGACCAGCAGCATCACGCCCGCGGCGAGGTTCGACAGGCTGCCCTGCATCGCCAGACCGATCGCAAGACCCGCGGAGCCGATCACCGCGGTAAAGCTCGCCGTCTGCACGCCGAAGATCCCGAGCCCCGCGACCGCGGCAACCGCGAGCAGGGCCCAGCGGATCGTGTTCGCGAGGAACTTAGTGAGCGTGACATCGAACTTCGCCGTCGTCATGGCCCGCAACGCGATCCGCGAGACCCACGACGTCAGGATCCACGCGACGATCAGGAAGACCATCGCGCCCAGCACGCGCGGGCCGTACTCCGCGAGCCAATCGATCCCCTTGGCGATCAGGTGCTCCATCGCCGGGATCGGAGCCTCCTGCGCCTTCGTGCCCGCGTCCGCCTGCCCAAGAACGTTCAGAAATGAACCCATGCGAACCTCCCAAAAGCCGGCCCGGGCGCTCTCGTGCCCGGGCCGTTGATCGTTGCAAGTATCCACCAAACCGTCAAGCGGTTCAGCGCTTCGCGAGCAGGTCGCGGATCTCCATGAGGAGCTTCTCTTCGGCGGAGGGACCAGCCGGCGCGTGGGCGGGCTTCTCGGCCTCGAACCGCTTCTTGGCGGTGTTGAACGCCTTCACCACGAGGAAGATGCAGAACGCGAGGATGATGAAGTTGATCGAGATGGTGATGAAGTTACCCCACGCCAGCACCGCGCCTTCCTTCTTCGCCTCGGCGAGCGAGGTCGCCTTCACGCTGTCCGACAGAGCGAAGAACTTGTTGCTCCAGTCGACGCCGCCACCCATGATCTTGCTGACCACCGGCATGATGATGTCGTCGATCATCGAGCCGATGATCTTGCCAAACGCCCCGCCGATGATCACGCCGACCGCGAGGTCAAGCACATTACCCTTGAGGGCGAACTCCCGAAACTCTTTGACGAAACCCATGCGATGCTCCTTAAGTCCATGGCCGGCCCGAAATAACGTCATGATCGGATGCGGCAGGTGAGCCCCGAGCATAGCCGCTCCTACACTTGCCCGCCACAAAGAGGGGGTTCATTCACGAGGAAACTATGCGCATTCAGATCAAGACCACCCTCGGGGCCATCACCCTCGAACTCGACCCCACCAACGCCCCCATCACCGCCGAGAACTTCGCTCAGTACGTCCGCGACGGCTTCTACCCCGGCACCGTCTTCCACCGCGTCATCGATGGCTTCATGATCCAGGGCGGCGGTCTCACCGCTGATATGCAGCAGAAAAAGGGCCGCCCCGCCATCAAGAACGAATGGCGCAACGGCCTCAAGAACCTCCGCGGCACCGTCGCGATGGCCCGCCTCGGCGGCAACCCCGACTCCGCCACCAGCCAGTTCTTCATCAACGTCAAGGACAACGACTTCCTCGACCGTCAGCAGTCCGACGGCGCCGCCTACTGCGTCTTCGGTAAGGTCGTTGAAGGCATGGACGTCGTCGACAAGATCCGCGTCGTCAAGACCGGCAACAAGTCCGGCCACGGCGACGTCCCGGTCACCCCGATCGTCATCGAGTCGGCCTCTATCGTCGAAGCAAAGTGATCGTTACTTCTTGTCCCACAAGGGCTTAAGGTCGTCCGACATCTGGTTGCGGATGCCGTTGTCTTCCAGGATCTCGTCCGTGCTGCGGATCAGGTCCTCGTACCGGAAGACCACGGACTCCACGCCCTCGTCGTACCAGTCGAACACCACGTACTCCGACTTCATGTCGCGCAGCATCTCGACCAGGTGCCGGATGTTCTTCACCTTCTCCCCGTTCACGGCCTTCAGGATCGGGAAGTACCCCGCGTCGTAGCCCTTGCTCGTCGCGTGCGTGAAGAGCTGGAAGGGACCGACGACGAGCTCCTCGCCGTCAAACTCCGGCTCGTCGGACCAGCGGCTGAGGATCGGGCTGCCGCGGCTGGCGAGCAGCCGGGCATCGATCGCGCGGTGCTCCTCGTACGCGGGCGTGAATCGCAGGGCTCCGAGGATGAAGTACGACGGGTATTCCCCGTCGAGGCTCTTGATGAGCCGGTTGCGCTTCGGCCGCACCGGGACCTGCACGGTCATGGGCTTGCCGTCCCGGTAGATGCCCAGCTCCACCATGCCGTCCTTCGCGAACTTGGGCACGAAGTACTGGAAGCTGAGGCGAAGGTTCGACTTGACGCTCACCATGCCCGCGTCGTCGACGTCGTGCTCGCCGATGCGGTCAATCACGTCCCACTTCTTGAGCGGGTTCGCGGCATCACGGGACGCGTTGATCACCACGATGCCGTTGTTGCCCTTTTCGAGCTTGAGGAACGAGCGGAGCGCGTCGTTCTCGAGCGTCTGGAGCGACACGAAGAGCTGCGGGCGACGGGCGTAGGTGCCGTCGGCGATGTCATCGAGGAACGCCTTCACTTCTTCGACGGGGATCAGGTAGCCGATGTTCTGGGCGGTATCGATGCCGCTGAACACGATGCCCACCAGCTTGTCACCGGAGACCACGGGGCCGCCGCTGTTGCCGTGGTTGAGGGCCGCGTCCACCTGGATCCGCAGGCCGAGCGTGTCGCTGTCGTAGACCGTGTGCTCGATCCGCGAGACAATGCCCTTGGTGATGCTCATGGCATCGCCGCCAAGGGGGTAGCCGTACGAGACGACCGACTGGCCGATCTCGGGCAGTTCATCGGACATCATGATGGGCGGGTGGGTGTCGAAGAACGAGGGGTCCTCGAGTTCGATCACCGCGAGGTCGATCCCCTCGCCGGTGGCGACCACTCGGGCCTTGAGCTTCTCCGACGATCCCTCGGGCTGCACCAGGATCCGCTGCGCGTAGCGGACGACGTGGTTGTTCGTCAGGATCCGCTTGCCCTCGATCACCACGCCGGAGCCGGACGACTCCTCGGGGTCCTGCTTCTTGTACGGCCGAGCAAGATCGGGATCGCGGCTGGTGGTGAAGATCTTCACCACGCTCTTGCGGATCTCCGGGTTGTCGATCGCGGGCTCGGCGGGCTTCTCTTGCGCGGCGGCGGGCCACGCGCAGAGGCCGCAGAACATCGCCAGGACTGCCGCGACAACAAAGGTCGACTTCGTCATTCTCGCTTCCTTGCTCGGCGGTGGCCGCGACTTTCGGCCCGGGGGGCCGCCGTGTGGGAGAGTCTATCACCCCGGGCGATCCGGCGTTCTACGATGGGCGTATGGCAATCCTCATCCTTCAGCACAGCGACATCGTCGGCCCGGGTCGTTTGGGCGTTACCCTCCGTGATCACGGTTTCCGGATGGACATCCGGCGTCCGGACCAGGGAGACCCGGTTCCCGCGGACCTCGACGGGATCGAGGGCCTTGTCGTGCTCGGCGGCGCGATGAACGTCACCGACGTCGGGCTGTACGGCTGGATGCAGGCCGAGGCGAGCCTCATCAAGATGGCGCACGCCAAGCAGCTCCCCGTGATCGGGATCTGCCTGGGCGCGCAGCTGATCGCCCACGCCCTCGGGGGCACGGTCGCGGCGAAGGAGGGGACCCCGGATCTGGGCTTCTTCCCGATGTCGATCAACACGATGGGGCAGACCGAGACGCTGCTCGCGGGGATGCCTTGGACGCACCACCAGCTCTTCTCCTGCGGGCAGCAGGTGACGCAGCTCCCGCCGGGAGCCTCGCTGCTGGCGTCGACCGCGACCACGAAGAACGCCTGCTTCAAGGCGGGGATCCGCACCTTCGGCGCGCTGTTCCACTTCGAGTGCGACCGGCCGATGACCTCCGCGCTGCTGGGGGGCGACGCGTCGTTCCTCACGAAGACGGGCAAGACCATCGGCGACCTTGAAGCCGAGGCGGAGAAGCACTACGCGAACTTCGCGCGGGTCGCGGACCGTCTGACGCTGAACCTCGTGGGCACGCTCTTCCCGCAGAGCCGGCGCTGAGCCGTGCCCGCGTTCACGCTGCGGGTGCCGAGTGATTTCAACCTCGCGCGCGACGCGTGCAGCTACGGGTACTTCCTTCTCGCGCCCAACTACTGGGATGTCGCCCACCAATCGCTCTCGCGCGTGCTGGACCTGCCCGGTGGCGCGTGCTTCGTCGTGGTCACTCAGCCCAAGGGAGCGGGCGCTCCGCTCCGCGTGAACACCTCGCGGGCCGTGACCCGCGCGGATCGCGTCGCGGCCGAAGCACTGCTCGCGCGGATGCTGCGGTTGACCGAGGACGAATCGGAGATCGCGGGGTTTCATGCGGTTGACCCCCGGTGGAAGGCGAGCGGGCGGGGGCGGCTCTTTCGGTCCCCGACGATGTTCGAGGACGTGATCAAGACGGTGACGAGCTGCAACGTCACGTGGCCGAGCACGGTGCAGATGAACAAGCGGCTGTGCGAAACGCTGGGCGCGCCCGTGCGGCTCTCCCCCACCGTCGTTGCGCGGGGGTTCCCCTCTGCCGCGAAGATCGCGCGGACGAGGCCGCAGACCCTGCGGGCCCGATGCCGCGTCGGGTACCGTGACCAGCGGATCGTGCAGCTCGCGCAGCTCTTCGCGAAGGCAGACACAAAGCGCGGAGTCGCGGCGGCGACGATGCAGGACCCGGCGACGAGCGATGACGCGGTGCACGACATGCTGATCGAGTTGCCGGGCATCGGGCCGTACGCGGCGGCGAACATCATGCAGCTCCTGGGAAGGTACTCGCGGCTCCCGCTGGATACCGAGAGCGTGCGGCACGGGAAGACGTTTCTCAACATGACGGGCGAGTCGAAGGACGTGATGAAGCAGGTGAAGGCCCACTTCGCGCCCTTTGGGAGGCACGCGTTCCGGGCCTATTGGCTGGAGATGTGGGCGTTCTACGAGAGCAAACACGGGCCGGCGTGGACGTGGGAACGGGACACGACGGGGTCGCTGTTCACGGCGGCGCAGTTCAACAAGAAGTCCTGATCAGAGCTCCGGTGCGAAGCCGCGGCGGAGGGTGTTCTCCGCGCAGGCTCGGGGTTCGACGAACTGGAGGAGGTAGTCCGCGCCGCCGGCCTTGCTGCCGACGCCGGACATGCCGAAGCCGCCGAAGGGCTGGCGGCCGACGAGCGCGCCGGTGATGCCGCGGTTGATGTAGAGGTTGCCGACGCGGAACTCGCGCTTGGCGCGTTCGATGTGGCTGGGCATGCGGGTGAAGACGCCGCCGGTGAGCTTGTAGGGGGAGGCGTTGGCGATGGCGAGGGCTTCGTCGAAGGATCCGGCGTGGATGATGGCGACGACGGGGCCGAAGATCTCCTCGCGGGCGATGGCGTGGTCGGGCTTGACGCCGGAGAAGATGTGCGGGCCGACGTAGCAGCGGCCGGACTTGGCTTCGAGGCCTTCGGGCACGGGGAGGGAGAGTTCTTCCTTGCTCTGGCGGCGGCCTTCGCCGATGTAGAACTCGATCTTCTTCTTCGATTCCTCGTCGATGACGGGGCCGATGTCGGTTCCTGGGTTCATCGGATCACCGATTGTGAGGGCACGCGAGGCCTCGACGAACCGGCGGGTGAACGCGGTGATCGCGGGGCCGGAGGGGCCCTCGGGATCGACGACGATGAGCCTCGAGCAGGCGGAGCACTTCTGGCCCTGGAAGCCGAATGCGCTCTGGCGTGCGGCGATGACGACCTCGTCGAAGTCGGCGCTGGTGTCGATGATGAGGGCGTTCTTGCCGCCCATCTCGCACACGACCTTCTTCACGTTGGCCTGGCCATCGGGCGTTCTGCCCGCGGCTTCGATGATGTTGAGGCCGACGCCCTTGCTGCCGGTGAACGCGATCAGCGCGACGCGTGGGTCGCGGACGAGCGCGGCGCCGGTGGTCTCGCCCGGCGCAGGGCAGAAGTGCAGGATGTCGGCCGGGGCCCCCACCTCCGCGATGGCCTGCTGGAGGATGTCGAACAGCACGCGACCGATGCCCGGCGTCTGCTCGGCGGGCTTGAGGATGACGGGGTTGCCCGTGACCAGCGCGGCGACGGCCATGCCCGCGAGGATCGCGAGCGGGAAGTTCCAGGGCGCGATGACGACGCTGACGCCGCGGGGCTGGTACCAGGTTTCGTCGAGTTCGCCGATGAAGCGGCCGAGGCGGGCGCGTTCGAACATGGGCACGGCGAGGCGGGCGTAGTAGTCGCAGAAATCGATGGCTTCGCAGACATCGGCGTCGGCCTCGCGCCAGGTCTTGCCGGATTCCTTGATGAGCACGCCGCTGAGCCCGTCGCGCTGCTTGCGCATGAGATCGGCGGCACGCGTGAGGACCGCGGCACGCTTGCGCGGGTCGAAGTCGCGCCACGCGGCGAAAGCGGCGTCGGCCTTCTTCACCATCTCGGCGGCCTGCTCGGGCGTGCGGTCGTTGGCGACCTTGGGCACGGTGGCGCGGGCGATGGCGGCGGCGAACTCCTCGCGCTGCTTCGAGTCGGCGAAGTCGCGCATGGGCTCGGTGAAGAAGGGCTTCTCGTTGCCGACACCTGCGACCGGCGGCGTGAGGCGGTGGCGATCGGCGAGCATGTCGGGCTCGCGGCTCATCGGGTCTTTGACACCCGGCGTGGGCGCGGGCTTGCGGAGCAGCGCGCCCGGGTCGGCGTTGTCGAGGAATCCGGCCTTGAGCCAGCTCTCGTTGCTGGTGTTCTCGAGCAGACGGCGCACGAGGTACGCCATGCCGGGGATCATCTCGCCGACGGGGACGTACTCGCGGATGCGCAGGCCCATTTCCGCGGCGGCGAACTTGAGCTGGTCGGCCATGCCGTGGAGCATCTGCAGTTCGAGGGCTTCGCGCGGGAGGCCGCGGCGTTCGAGACCGGTGAGGGCCGACGCGATGGAGCGGACGTTGTGAGAGCCGAGGGCGAGCTTGATGCCGGAGGGACGGGGGCCGGCGGTTGACGCGTCGCCACGGCCGCGGGCGGCTTCGGCGCTGGGGCTGGCGTCGAGGAAGATCTCGACCATCTGCTCGAAGCAGGCGTCGGTCTGCCACTTGACGGGCCAGACGGGGCAGGGCCAGCCGTGCATTTCGCTCTTGATGGTTTCGGCGTCCCAGTACGCGCCCTTGACGAGGCGGATGGTGACGAGCTTGTTCTTCTTCTTGGCCCACTCGCACATGCGGCGGGCGTCTTCGGGGCCGCTCTTGAGGTAGGCCTGCATGGCAAGGCCGGCCTGGAAGTCGACCTTCTCGACGCACCGCTGGAAGAGCTCGATGGTGAGATCTTTGAAGGCGTGGTGCTCCATGTCGAAGTTGACGAAGACCCCGCGATCGCGTGCGGATTCGAGGATGGGCACGAGGCGCTTCATCAGGTCATTGATGGAGCCTTCGGTGTCGATGGGGTCGCAGCGGGCGGTGAGCGCGGAGATCTTGATGGAGACGTTGGTGCGCGGGATGGGGCCGAGGTGGTCGTTCTCGAGGCGGGGCTGGGCCTTCCAACCGGCGACGGTCTTGGGGAGGTTCTCGATGAGATCGAGGTACTTCTTCGCGTAGTAGTCGGCTTCCTCGTCGCTGACGCAGGTCTCGCCGAGAAGATCGACGCTGAAGGCGATGCCCTGGTCCCACATGTCGCGCAGGCCCGGGAGCGCGGTCGCGGCATCGGTGCCGGCGATGAACTTCGCGGCCATTCCGGTGATCTGAGAGCCGATCGTCTTGGCGGCGAGACCCTTGGCGAGCGTACCGGCCTTGAGCGCGCCGGCGATGACGGGAGGCACGGTGACGCCGGGCTGCGAGAGGTAGTCCTGGAGGTGGTCGAAGATCGCCTCGGGCGTGCGGAGCATGGGGAAGGCGTCGACGAAGCGGAACATCTGCACCTTGAACTCATGGTCCTTCATGGACCATTCCATCAGGGCGTCGGAGTAGAACTTCGCGCTGAGGACACCGGACTTGTGGGCCCGCGCGAGGCGGAGCATCTCGGAGCCGAGTTCGAAGACGCGCGACTCGAAGGCGGAGTCGGCGGGCGTCCCGGCTGCCGCGGCGACGCGCGACGTAGCGGGGACAACGACGGGGGTGGGTGCGGGCTTAGGCTTGCGGGAGAAGAAACCCATGGGGGAGCTCCGGGAGAGGGGAGGGGAATGGTAGGGAGCGAGGGGGGCGAGGGGAGGGAACGGGAGGGGGCGTTGGGAGGGATGGGCTGCGTGTCGATTGGGTACGAACCGCGTACAGTACGAAAATGGACTACGCCAAGATCATCACGATTGAGCCGGATAAGCGGGGTGGGAAGCCGTGCATCCGTGGGTTGCGGATCACGGTCTACGACGTGCTCGATTCGCTTGCATCGGGGATGTCGGTGGAGGAGATCCTCGCGGACTTCCCGGATCTGACTGCGGAGGACGTCCGCGCGTCTTTGGCGTTTGCGGCGGACCGAAAGTTGGTTGGTTAACCACTCAACACCCCTCGTCCCAGTCGGCGAAGAACGCGATCACATCGAGAATGTCCACTCTCGCGTCGGCGTTGTAGTCGGCGTCGGGACTCGTCGCGTCCCAATCGCGGAAGAAGAGAATCACGTCGTCGCCGTCGACGAGGCCGTCCGCGTTCACATCGGCGGGACAGTGCACGGTGACCGTAGCGGGGAGCGTCGTCAGGCTGCCGCAGGTGTTGGTGAAGACGGCGGTGTACTCGCCGCTATCGGTCGCCGCGGCGTTCGTGATGGTGAGGGTCGCGGTCGAGGCGGAGGTCGGGGAGGTCAACGCGGCCGACGCGCCGCCGACGAGGCCGCCGTTTGGAGACGCCCCGGCAGGA
>JBIKMF010000140.1:0-9424 GCA_044359425.1 Phycisphaerales bacterium | reverse complement strand
GCCTCCTCAACGGATGCAACGCCCGCACCTGCAAGCTGGCCTTCGACGACGGCACCCCCATCACCGCCATCGCCACCGACGGCGGCCTGCTCCCCGCCCCCGTCACCAAACCCTACATCATGCTCTCTCCCGGTGAACGCGTCGACCTCTGGGTCGATCTCCGCGGCAAGAACGTCGGCTCGCAACTCAAACTCCGCAGCCTCGCCTGGTCCACCAGCGGCCCCGCGGGCAACTCCACCTACCCCCACGGCGCTCCTTTCGACATCCTCACCCTCAACATCGCCCACGCGTTCGACTATCCCATCACCCTCCCCACCGCCCTCGCGCCCTTCACGCCGTACACCATCAACGACGCCGTCAACCCAACCACCCCCCGCCCGGTCAACATCGGCTTTGGCAGCGGCATGTTCCTCCTGAACGGCCGCACGTTCCAGATGGAGAACGTAGAGCCCGACGAGGCCTTCCGACTCGGTGACCTCTACCTGATGGAGTTCACCAACATCACCGGCCTGCCGCTGATGCCGCACCCGATGCACATGCACGGCCCTGCTTTCCAGATCATCTCGCGCTCCATCAACGCGGGCGGCCAGACCAACTACAACACCGTCCGCGACGGCCTCTTCGCGGATGGCTGCTGGAAGGACACCTTCCTCATCATGCCCGGCGAGACCGTCCGTCTGCTCGTGAAGCGCGACAAACACCCCGGCCTCTTCCTCACCCACTGCCACATCCTCGAGCACGAGGACATGGGCATGATGCGCAACTTCAGGGTCGACCCGTGATCACCAAGGAGCACCCACACATGAACACGCGCATCAACACCCCACTGCTCACCACGCTCCTCGCGTCCCTGTTCGCCTCGGCGGCCCACGCCCAGTCCGTCGTCTTTGAGATCACCAACGGCCAGAGCGCATCCGGCCCCGGCGACCCCGGCAACACCACCCTGACCCTCCTCGCGGCACCGGGCGCCCGCGTCACCGCCGTGTCGTGGAACCTGACCGCGACCACCAGCGGCTTCAGCCACGCGAGCGAAGCAACGGTCGGGCTCACCGCCACAGACCTCACCCGCGCGCTCGACATCCGCCCCTTCGCCTGCGACTTCTTCGCCGGTTCGACCGCCGCGAGCCAGACCACGCCCCTTTCCATCATCGGCGGGCCCCGCACGGGCCGCATCCTCTTCACCGAGCTCGCGAACGGCCTCGAACTCCGCGACGGCCTGCTCACCCTGGAGCTCTTCGAGGGTTTCGATGACGCCGCCAGCGGCACCGAGAGCACGTGGAACGGTTCGGTCACTGTGTTCTACGAGCCCAACGCGTTCTGCCCCTCGGACTGGAACTACGACGGCGGCGTCGACAGCGACGACGTGATCGCGTACTTCATCGACTGGGACGTGAGCAACGCCGACTACAACGGCGACGGCGGCACCGACGGCGACGACATCATCGCCTTCTTCGGGGCGTGGGATAGCGGCTGCTGAGTGTCGCAGCCTTGTCGTAGCTTCGGCTTTCAAGCCAAAGCGTTCACGGGGCGTCCCGCCCCGTGAACCTCGCACCACGCGCACACACCCTCGGGGCTGAAAGCCCCGCGAACGCTTGGCCTTGAAAGGCCGAGCTACCCCCGCTTCCAAGCGGGCACCGTAACCCGCAACCCCAATCAGCGACACCCCGTCATAATCGGCATACGACCGGTTCCCATAACCATTTTGCTTGGTATTCTGTGGCCACGCAGGCAATTCTGCTTGACAGATGTCAACGGAGGGGTACGGTATGTCGAACAGGTCGGTTCGAGGGTGATCGTCGCAACCAGCCGGAATAGCACCCATGCCCACCGACAACCAACAACCCGAGCGCGAGTACGACTTCGCCCTTGTCGCGACGGGCGTACCCGAGCTCACGGACGCCGCGATGAACGCGCTCTTTGAGGCCGGCTGCGACGACGCCACGCCGAGCATCCAACGCGGCGTGCTTTACCTCGAGTTCAGCCGAACGGCCCCCTCGCTGAAGGACGCCATCCTCTCCGCGATCCGCGACGTCCAGCGCTCGCGACTGCCCGTGCAGGTCATCCAGGTCGACGAGTGCAACCTCGTCACAGCCTCCGAAATCGCCCGCCGCACCGGACGCTCCCGCCAACACGTTCACCAGTACATCAACGGCACCCGCGGGCCCGGTGGCTTCCCGCCCCCCGCCTGCCACATCTCCGACGACTCGCCCCTCTGGCCCTGGTGCGCGGTCAGCTTCTGGATGATGCAGCACAACCTGCTCCCCCCCGAAGACCACGCCAACGCCGAGGTCGTCGCGGCGATCAACATCGCCCTCGAACGCCACCATTGGCACAACAAGCAGCTCCTCGACGAAGTGTCGAGCTTCGTCGAGTCCGTGTGGCGTTAAGGAACACCGCCCCGTGAACCTCGCACCACGCGCACACACCCTCGGGGCTGAAAGCCACGCGAACGCTTGGCCTTGAAGGGCCGAGCTACCCCCGCCGCCGCGCACTCCGCTCGGCCGCCAGCGTCATCGCCGACTGGCTCCGTTCCCGCACGCGCCCCAGAATCTCCTTCGGCGTTTCCTCGCAGCTCCAGATCTGCTGCTGCGCCGCATCCAACAGGTCCTTGAACTCCGGCCACACCCGCGTCCGCGCCGCAAGGTACCCGCGCGGGCTGTTCGCGATCGCGTTGAACACCGCGATCCCGCGGTTCGGGTGGTTCTTGACGAACGCCTCGCTCGCGCGCGCCAGCGTCGTGTTCTTGAAGTGCGCCGTGCTCAGCCGCTCCACGATCTCCGGCCGCTGCGTGTACGCCACGAACTCCATCGCCGCGTCCTTGTTCGGCGCGTTCCGCGGGATCATCAGCACGTCGCTCTCGACCAGCCCGATCGGCTCGCCCTCGCGATAGAGCCCATCCGCCACCGGGATCGGCGCCACCCCGTAATCCAAATCCGGCTTGAACTGGTTGATCACGTTCGCCAGCCACGGCCCCTGCACCACCATCGCCGCCTTCCCCGCCAGCAGCGCATTCAGCGGCGAGGAATACTCCGTCGCGAACCCGCTCTTGAAGCTCATCGCCGCCTTCACCCCCAGCCGCTTCGCGTACGTCTGCACCCACTCCGCGCCCCGCACGTTCTCCGCGCTGTCCGCGAGCGACGTGTTGCTCGCCGCGTCGTACAGCCGCCCGCCAAACTGCGGCCCCCAGATGAAGCTCCACCACCCCGGCTCCGTGTGCATGAACCCCACCCGCCGGATCGTCCCATCCGAGTCAATCACGTCCAGCTTCTTCGCGTACTCGTCCATCTCCCCGATCGTCCGCGGCGGGCGATCCGGATCCAGCCCCACCTCGCGGAACGCCGCGCGGTTGTAGTACATCGCGATCGTGCCGCCCGTGTTCGGCACCGCCCACATCCGCTCCACGCCCTTCGCGTCCTTGTGCGTCAGAATCCCCCGCATCGCCGCGGCATAATCCTCCAGCCGGATCCGCTCCCCGCCCGCCAACTCGTCGAACGCGTACACGGCCCCCGTCTCCGCGAACTCCGGCACGTTGTAGTTCCACATCCCCACGATGTCCGGCGGCAACCCGCCCGCGATCGCGATCCGCGCCTTCTGATCAACCCCCGCCGTCACCAGATACCGCACGAACACGCGGTCCTGGGACGCATTGAACGCGTCCACCACATCCTGCATCGCACGCCCTTCGTGCTGCGTCCACTTCTCCCAGTAGTCCACGACGATCCGGCCCGCCGGCACCTCGCGCTTCCCCCGCGGGCCAAACACGACAAACGCCGCCGCCGCGGCACCCATTGCCCCAACCAGCAACTCCCGCCGCGCCAGATCGATCGATCGTCCCATGCCCTCATCCTACCGCGCAGCCCGCCGCGGAGGAAGAGCTACATCCCCACCAGGTTCATCTGCTTGTCGTACTCCATCCGGAAGGTGTACAGCACCTCCGCCGCCGTCGATCCCGAGCTCGCGGGCGCGACCTGCACGTCGTACCGCAGGATGTTCTCCTTCCGCTGCGTCTTCACGTACTCCGCGTCCGCGCTCAGATCCGGCCCGCTCGCCAGCGTCACCCGCACCTGATCGTCCGCGCTCATCGGCAAGCGATCGAACACCCGCACCATCGCCGGCCCCGCCGCGAAGTTCTCGATGCCGAGCCTGTAGGTGATCGCCACCACCCGGTTGCCACCCTGAATCTCCTCCGTCCGCGACACCAGCTCACGCGTCGCCCGCAGCGATGAATCGATCCCCAGCCCCACCACAAAGCTCTCGCCCACCAGCACCGTCGGCAGGTCTGACGACCCGACAAACGCGCCCGCGTTGTACGCCGTCAGCGGCCCCGCCAGCAGCACCAACTGGCTGTCGTTGGTCATCTTCGCCTCGTCGTACACAAACGACGTCAGCACCGGCGTCGCTACCTTTGCGAACATCGCCTTCATCGGCATCGCCGCGATCTGTACCAACTGCCGATCTGCGCGGCTGGGCAACTGCGTCCGATCCCGCAGTGCATACGTGATGCTCAGCCCCTCCCGACGCGCGTCCTTCGCCTCGCCCCCGCGCGCCCCTCCGCTCCGATCATCCCGCGCGCCCGCGACAAGGTCGAGAACCTGCATCGAGAGCGCAGACTCGTTCAGCTTCGCGTCCGTCTCGCTCCTGATCATGTGCACCGTCAGCCCACCCGCGACATCGCCCGCGGGTGCCGCGGCCAACGCGAGATTCCGCCTGCTGTTCACCTCGTCCTGCCGACGCGCGAGCTCCGCCTTGGCCCCGAAGTACCCCGACTGCGCCTGCATCATCGCCGCCTCGGCCGCCTGCTGCGAGAGCGACACCTTCATCGCCGTCAGCTTCGGCGCAGAGGCCATCAGCGTCGGCGTTGCTGTCGAGAGCGTCATCTGCACGTCACCCCAGTCCTCGCCGCTCATCTGCTCGATGGCCGCGTAGTACTCGAGCGTCATCTCCCCGCGGTCCGCACGCGCGGTGTACGACGGCTCCCACGTCGCGCCGTCCACGAGGTAGTGCAGCTTCACCTCGCCACCCTTCTCCGCGCCCGACACGATCAGCACCGCCTCCTGCAGCACCTTCTGCGAGCCATTGGTGATCGTCGCCTTCTCCGCGTTGAGCTTCGCGATCTCCGCCTCCACCTTCTGCGCCTCACGCGCCCGCTCCAACTCCTGCGTGGAAAGCTTCTCCCGCTCGCCCGTGATGTACGTGCTCAGTTGCTCGAGGGTCTGCGCGTTCAGCACGCCCCGCGTCAGCTCCGTCTGCGCCGTCGGCGCGACGAACGCCGTCAGGCTCGTGAGGTACGCCTTGTTCTCCGTGATCACCTCGTCCCGCCTCGCGAGCGCCACCAGTCGGTCCGCCGCCGCCGCGATCGCGTCGTCGAGCTTCCGCACGTCCTCGCGGACGTCGTGCGCGATCGGCCTTGTCCGGTACCGCACGCTCCGCACCTGAACCCCATCCGGCGAATCCGCGTGAAGGCTCGACGGGATCACCCGCGCCGGCAGATCCGTCACGACGATCTCGAAGGTCCCCTCGCGGGCCACGATCGGCACCTCGCGCGTCACCAGCGCCTGCCCGCGGTATACCGTCACCGCGTCCACCACCCCCTTCACCTCAACGGCCTGCCCGCAGGCCAGCGACGTCATCAGCGCAAGCGACACGGCCGGAACGATCGACATCAGTTTCATGGCGAGACTCCTTGTGACACAAGGAGATTACGTTCCACCCCGCGCCGCGCCCGTAACACCCGCGCAACACGCCCCCACGAGTTCACCCCACCAGCCAGCGCCGCAGCACGCCCGCCGTGTACTTCCCCGCCAGCGACGCCATCATCATCACGTCTTCCTGGTGCACGGTCTCATCGGCCGCGTCCGAGATCACCCGCATGCACGCGAACGGCACGCCGAACTCGTGGCACACCTGCGCGACCGCCGCGCCCTCCATCTCCACGCACGCCGCCGTCGGCACGATGCGCCGCACCCGCGCCCGCGCTTCCTTGCTCGCCACGATCACATCACCCGTCGCGATGTCCGCGATCACGCTGCGCCGACCTTCCCCCAATCGCGCCGCGTGAGACCCCACCGCCGTCTCGAAGTCCTCCGCGAAGAACACCCCAGCCGCCGCGTTCAGCTCCTTCGACATCGCGTCGTCCGCCGGCAGCGCCGCAAGATTCAGCAGCGGCACGTGCGTCGGCGGAAAGAACGGCGACGCGTCCAGGTCGTGCTGGTACAGCCGCCGCGCGATCACCATGTCCCCCACCTTCAGATCATCACGCAGAGACCCCGCGATCCCGCAGAACAGCACCCGCGTCGGCCGCTCCGCCGTCAGCACCGCCGCCGTCGTCGCCGCCGCGGCAACCTTTCCCCACCGCGAGAACGCGAGCATCACTTCCTGCCCCCAAAGCGTCCCCCGCGTTACCTCGCGCCCCGCGATGGTCCACGTCGTGCGGCTCTCCACGAGTCCGCAGAGAAACTCCATCTCCTGAGGCATCGCCGTCAGTATCGCCAGCATCGCTCCCGACCTTCCTTACACCGTGATCAACGGATCACGATCGCTCGCCGCCACCACCACCGGCACCGCGAACCCCTCGCGCAGCATCCGCTGACGCAGGAACGGCAGGTACCCACGCTCCGTGTTCGTGTGCCCCGCGAGAATGACCGCCATCCCCGACAGCACCATCGCCTTCACCTCGTGGTGATTCATCTCGCCCGTCACGTACACCTCGCACTGCTCCTGGCGCGCAAGCCCCGCGAGCGATCCGCCCGAACCCGGACACGCCCCGATCTTGCTCACCGGCCGATCCTCCCCCGGCAGCGCGATCCGCACATCACCGATCCCCAGGAACTTCTTCAGCCGCTCCGCCAGCTGCCGCACCGTCGCCGGGTGATCCAGCACCAGCCGCCGCCCCGGGCCCACGTACCGATCCGGCCGCGGCAGCAACTCGTACACGTCGATCGCCGGCTCCTCATACGGATGGAACCCGCGCAGCGTCTCAATCGCCAGCGGCAGCGCCGCCTTCGAGCACACCATCTCGAGCCTGATCTCCGGCACCCGCTGCAGCACCCCCGCCGTCCCCACCGCCGGCTTCGCCCCCTCGCTCCCAAAAAACGTCCCGTGCCCCGACTGCTCGAACGAGCACACGTGGTACTTCCCGATGATCCCCGCCCCCGCCGTCGCCAACGCCTCCCGCACCCGATCCGCCTCCGCGTGCGGCACAAACGTCACGATCTTCACTTCCTCCGTCGGCCGCTTCCGCGCCAGCGGCGTCAACGCGCGGCAATCGCCCGTCATCCGCACATCGGCTCCCGTCGACCCCGGCTCCGCCAGCCCCTGGCACAGCCAGTCTGCAACGCCCCCCGGCACCGCGTCCAACGCCGTATGCGGCGCATAGATCGCCATCCCCGACTCGATCGCCCTCAGAATGATCCGCTCCGACACGCACCCCGCCGTCAACCGCTTCAGCGGCTCCCAGATCGGCGGGTGATACGCCACGATCGCCCCCGCGCCATGCCCGATCGCCTCCTCCAGCACCGCCGGAGTCAGGTCAATCGTCAGCAGCACCGGCCCCCTCAGCGGCTTGCCCGGATCCCCCACCTGCAGGCCCACCCGGTCCCACGACTCCGCAAACTCCAGGGGCGCAATCCGGCCCATCACGTCCACCAAGTCCCTGACCGTCGCATGTGAAGCGCTCATGCTCACAGCGTACGCTCACCGCACAATGCTCGTGCACGCCCACGCCAAACTCAACCTCGCCCTCGCCGTCGCACCCCCCGCTCCCCCCAAGGGCTACCACCCTATCGCCTCCTGGTTTGTCCCCCTCTCCCTCGCCGATGACGTCTTCGTCACCCCGGCCACCTCCGGCACCGACTTCGCCCTCTACTGGGCCCCCGACGCACCCCGCCCCTCCCCCATCGACTGGCCCATCCACAAGGACCTCGCCTTCCGCGCCCACCTCGCCTTCGAGGCCGCTCTCGGCCGCACCTGCCCCGCACGAATCGAGGTCCTCAAACGCATCCCCGTCGGCTCCGGCCTCGGCGGCGGTTCCAGCGATGCCGCGGCAGTCCTCCGCGCTCTCCGCGCCCAGTTCGCGCCGAACATGGACCCGGCCCAGCTCGTCGACATCGCGATGTCCCTCGGCTCCGACGTCGCCTTCTTCTGCGACACCCACGGCACCACACCCCGCCCCGCGATCGTCGAGGGCTTCGGGGAACGCATCACCCGGGTCGAACACGTGCCCCTCGCCGCGCTCCTCGTGGTGCCCACCTTCGGGTGCAACACCCAGGCCGTCTACCGAGCCTTCGACTCGCTGCCCGCGCCCGCGGGCGACTTCGCAACCCGCGCGGCCCGCGCCCACGCGACGCACGACACCGCCCACCGCATGGGGCCGTTCGCCATGTCGCCGTTCAACGACCTCGCCCCCGCCGCGACGCACGTCGCACCCGCACTCGCCCAGATCGCATCCGAACTGGAGCGAGCCCTGAGCCGGCGCGTGCACATCACCGGGAGCGGCAGTTGCCTGTACGTCCCCGCGCTGAACGCGGAACTGTTCGCCCTCGCGCCGCGTGCCCGCGCGGTCTCGGCGACACTCCGGGAGTGCACGTTCATCGAGTGCCGCGCGGTCTGAATCAGAAGTCCGACTGCTTGGGCGCACGCGGGAACGGGATCACGTCGCGGATGTTCTGCATGCCCGTGACGAACAGCATGAGCCGCTCGAACCCCAGCCCAAAGCCCGCGTGCGGCACCGTGCCGTACCGCCGCAGATCGCGGTACCACCAGTATTCCTTCGCCGGCAGCTTGAACTCCGCGATCCGCTCGTCCAGCTTCTCCAGCCGCTCCTCGCGCTGGCTGCCACCGATGATCTCGCCGATCTTCGGCACCAGCACGTCCATCGCGGCAACCGTGTCGCCCGGCGCGCCGTCCGTCCCCGGCTCGTTCAGCCTCATGTAGAAGGCCTTGATCTGCTTCGGGTAGTTCATCAGGATCACCGGCTTCTTGAAGTGCTCCTCCGTCAGGAAGCGCTCGTGCTCGGTCTGCAGATCCGTCCCCCACTTCACCAGGTACTCGAACTTCTTCCCCGAGGCCTGCGCCTGCGTGAGAATCTCGATCGCCTTCGTGTACGGCAGCCGCACAAACGGCGTCTCCAGCACGTGCTTCAGCCGCGCCGTGATCCCCGGCTCGATCCGCTCCTCGAAGAACTTCATGTCGTCGGCACGTTCCGTCAGCGCGGCGTTGATGCAGTACTTCAACAACGCCTCCGCGATCTCGCTGTCACGCTGCAGATCGCAGAACGCCATCTCCGGTTCCACCATCCAGAACTCGGCCAAGTGCCGCGTCGTGTTGCTGTTCTCCGCTCGGAACGTCGGCCCGAACGTGTACACGTTGCTCAACGCGCAGCAGTACGTCTCCACGTTCAACTGCCCCGACACCGTCAGGTGCGTCT
>JBIKMF010000139.1:0-9435 GCA_044359425.1 Phycisphaerales bacterium | reverse complement strand
TCGACTCTGCCCAGGCCTCGCTCGACGAGTTTATCGCTGGTCTCTCTGTGGAATGACCGGGATTCGGGTTCGCGACATGCAAAAAGGGCCCGCGGATTCGCGGGCCCTTTCTCGTTGATTCGATCGTGATCCGTCAGAAGGTCAGGACTTCCTTTTCCTTCTCGCCGACGCGGTGGTCCACATCGTCCTCGTACTTCTTGAGGAGCGACTGGATCTCTTCCTTGAGGGTCTCGATGTCGTCCTCGGGGAAGTGAGCGCCCGGCTGCTTGTTGAGCCCATCCGCGTGCTTGTTGGCGTCGCGGCGGGCGTTGCGGATGACCACCTTCGCCTCTTCGCCCATCTTGCGGATTCTCGCCGCGTCCTTCTGGCGACGCTCCTGCGACATCGGGGGCAAGTTGATCCGCAACTGCTTCCCCTCGACCATGGGGTTCACGCCCAAACCGGCCTTCTCGATCGCCGACTTGATCGCGTGGATCGTCGACGAGTCAAAGGGCTTGATCAGCAGCTGGGTGGGCTCCGGAACGCTGATCGCCGCGATCGACTTGATGTCCGTCATCGCGCCGTAGCACTCGGCCTTGATGAACTCCACCATCGCCGGGGTCGCCCGCCCGGTCCGCACGCCGCGGAGCTCGTGCTTGAGGTGCTCCATGGCTTTTTCCATGGATTCTTCGGCTTCGAGGAGGATTGTGTCAGGGTCGTTCATGGTTGGCTCCTTGGAAGATGGGCTCGAAACGCCCGGCACACTATAGAGACCAGAGGTGCCGGTTGTCCGCAACCCCGGATCGGGGTCGCCGGTAGATCAGGACGAATGGAGCAAGGTGCCGATCCGCTCACCCCGTACGACCGCCTGGATGTTGCCCCGCTTCTTGAAGTCGAAGATGAGCACCGGGATCTGGTTCTCGCCGCACATGGCCAGGGCCGTCATGTCCATCACCCGGAGCTTGCGCGCCATCGCTTCCGCAAAGGTCAGCTCATCGAACCGCGTCGCCGTCGGGTCCTTCTTCGGATCCGCCGTGTACACGCCGTCCACCTTCGTCGCCTTCAGCAGGATGTCGCACTCCAGCTCAGTCGCCCGCAGGGCCGCGCACGTGTCCGTCGTAAAGAACGGATTTCCCGTCCCCGCCGCCAGAATCACCACCCGACCCTTGTCCATGTGCCGCAGGGCCCGGCCCCGGATAAACGGCTCCGCCACCGCCCGGATCTCGATCGCCGACATCACGCGGCAATCCACCCCGTGGCCGATCAACTGCTCCTTCAACGCCAACGCGTTGATCACCGTCCCCAGCATGCCCATGTGGTCGGCCGTTGCCTGGTGGATGTGCCCGCTCTTGGCCAGTTCCGCCCCCCGGATGATGTTCCCCCCGCCCACCACCACCGCGATCTGCACCCCCAGCCCCGCCGCCGCCTTGATCTCGTCCGCGATCAACGCCAGATCTTCCACGTCCAGCCCAAAGTTCCCCGCCTTGCAGAACGACTCCCCGCTGAGCTTCAGCAGGACCCGGGTGTACTTGTTCCCGTTCTTGGGCGTCGGGCGACTCTTTGCGACGGGAGCGGTGGAGTTCGGCATCGGGTGGGTTTCCAGGAAGGAGCCCGGCACCCCAGGGGGGCGGCGGATTGGGTTCGGGGAACAGACGATCCCGCCGCGCCGTATCCGGTTCCGGCGGGAAGGGCCCTGTGCGAACGGGCAACCAACCATAGACTGGCGGGGCAGACGCAGCCCTGCCGATGAAGCCCGATGGAGCGGGTAGCACCGAAAAACGCCCTACATGGACTCGAACGACACCATCCAGACCGACGCCCTCCCCGACCCGCACCCCAAGCCGGCGTCGCCGTGGTTTCGTACCCTCCTGATGCGGGGCACCGCGCTGGCGTTCCTCGTCTCCGCCGTGATCCACGTCGCCGGCTGGTTCGCGTCCGGGTACGTTCGCATCGGCTTCTGGGATGGTGCGGGCGGCGGCGGTGACGGTCACCCCGACGCCGTCGAAATGGCCATCCTCCCCGAATCCGAACTCCTGGGGCTCGAGTCCACGTCCGGCGACGCCGACAAGCCGCTGGTTCAGGAGGTCGCCTCCCTTCCCATGGGCTCCGTTTCCGTCGAGGAGGGCCCGCCCGGCTCCACTGGACTCGGGACCGGTGACGGCCCCTCCGAGATCGAAGACGGCGGCGGTGCCGGCGACATCGGCAGCATGCCGGGCGAAGGCCTTGGCGGTGCCGGCGGTGGGGGGGCCAAGTTCTTCGGCGTCGAAGCCACCGGCTCTCGATTCGCGTACGTCGTCGACGTGTCGGGTTCCATGGAAGGCGCCCGGCTCGAACGCCTTCGCACCGAGCTCATCGGCTCAGTCGTCGAACTCCAGGAATCCGCTCAGTTCATCGTGGTCCCATTCGCCAGTGCCGCGGCGGCCCTGGGCGATCGTTCCCAATGGACCGAGGCTTCTCCTACGGGCAAGCGGTGGGCGAAGAACACGATCAACACGGAGCTCGCGCGTGCCCGCGACGGCACCGTCCCGCTCCCCGGGTTCCAGATCGCCTTCTCGCTCCGCCCGCGACCCGACGCGATCTACTTCATGACCGACGGCGAGCAGTTTCCGCCGGGCACGCTGGAGGAACTCGCGACCCTCAACGGCCAGTTCAAGGTCCCCGTTCATTGCATCCGCTTCGGCGATGGCGAGATCGACGCGGGTGCGCAGAACGGCGCCGAACAGGTGATGCGCACCATCGCCAAGCAGTCAAAGGGAACGTACAAGTTCATCTCGATCAAATGACCCTCGAAGCACTCGCCATCTCGCTCGCAATGCTCGCGCACGCCGCGGGCGACGGCGTCAACGCGACCGTCGTTCCGCGCGGGGGCGAGCCGGCGTTCGACGTGGTGGATGCGGTGGTCTCCGACGTTGGCGTCGGGTTCATGGTCGATGGCAAGCGCCAGGTTCTCGGATGGGATCGCGTGCGCGAGCTCACCGGGGATGCTGCCGGCGAGTTCGAGCCGTATCGCGACATCGCCGAACGCGTCTGGCGGGCTCGATTCAGAGTTGAGCGTGGTGATTTCGAGAACGCCGAGCCCCTCCTCGAAGAACTCGCGACCACGTACGCCCTCAAGAGCGGCCCGACCGCGGGCGTCGTGCACGCGGGCATGCTCCGCTGCCGTGTTGAACGCGGCGCGACGGTTTCCGCGGTCATCCCGTGGCTGCACTACGTCGCCTCGGGGGACGACCTGGCTTCCTCGTCCTCACTGCTCTCGATGGGGAAGTTCGGCATGGCCCTTATCGACGCCGAGATGATGCTCGCGCCCGAGCTGCCGCCGATCTGGCTCGACCTGCCTGCGAGCCGTGCGATCGCGCGGGTTGACTGGCCGCTGGCGGCCACAGACGCCGACCCCGCTTCCCGCCGTCGCGCCGCCGTTATGGGGCAGTTGTACTACCGCTCGCTCCGCGACGAGATCGGCATGCCGATCGATGGTGCGCTGCCCAGCGCGGGTGCCGATCCCGGTCTCCAGTTCGTCCGCGAGATCGTGCTCGCGCGTCTCGGCAACGCTCAGCAGCGTGCCGAAACGCGGGAGTCGCTGCGGTCTCGACTGACCCGCCCGCACGCCCTCTGGGTACGGGCCTGGACCAACGCCGCCATCGGCCGCAGCCTCCTCCGCGAAACCGAGACCGAGGACAGACTGCTCGGAATCGGCTACCTCCTCGAAGTTCCCGCCACTGTCCCGGAGGCCAGCATGCACCTCACGGGTGTGTGTCTCGCGGAGGCCGCCGCGGCACTCGCGGCACTCGGGGACACAGCGGGCGCAGAGCGGGTCAGACAGGAACTTCTCTTGACGCAGCCGGAACACCCGGCGCTTGAATGGGCCCCGGTCCGCAGGATCGGCTCGACGAAATCAGGTTCAACACCCGGCGCGACAGCACCGGGCGGAGGCACGAAGTGATCAGACACGAGGTGATATCGGTGGTGGTCTCGCTCCTCGGCCAGACGGGAACGGCGGACGCGGACAAGGCGGCCTCGCCCGCGCCCGCGGCGAGCGCGAGCACGCTGCTCGAGTACCTGCGCAACAGCGGGACCGTCGGCTTTGTGCTGCTGATTCTGAGCGTCGTTGCGGTTGCGCTGGTCATCATGCACCTCATCCAGGCCCGCAAGGCGCGGCTCGCGCCGCCCGAGGTGGTCGCGGGGTTGGCCCGCATGCTGCGTGAGGGCGACGTGGAGAGTGCGATCCGGTACTGTGCCGCGCCCGAGAACGAGTCGTTCATCGCGAGAGTCTTCGGCTCCGGCCTCGCCCGGTGCGTGCGTTCGCCCCTCGGGATGCTCGAACTCCGCAAGGCCGTCGAAGAGTCAGGCCAGCGCGAGGCCGATCGCCTCTACCGGCAGACCGACCTCATCGGCCTTATCGCGGCCCTCGGCCCGATGCTCGGCCTCCTGGGAACAGTCTTCGGGATGATCGGTGCGTTCGGCTCCATCTCCGCGCTCGAGGGTGCCGCGCGTTCGAAGGAACTCGCCGGATTCATGGCGATGGCGCTGGTGAACACCGCGCAGGGCCTCGCGGTGGCGATTCCCTGCACCGCGGCGTTCTCGCTGTTTCGTCGGCGCGTTGACGGGCTCACCGGTGAACTGGCTGTGGTCAGCGAGGAGCTGATCGCGGTTGCGCCGACCGCCGCCAAGCCCGCGGCACCGGCAGTCAACCGGCCTGTAGCACGTCCCGTGGCCCCTCCCGCGCCCCAGCGCCCCATCGATCTTCCGCGAGCCTGACCCACATGCACGCCAGTCGCGAAAACATGGTGGAGGAGCCGGCGTTCGATCTGACGCCGATGATCGACGTGGTCATGCTGCTCATCGTGTTCTTCATGCTCACCGCGCAGTTCGCGGCCACCATGCGGTCTCCGCTGGATCTGCCACGCCAAGCCGGCGAGACGTTGCCCGAAGCCCGCGACACGCTGGTGATCGAGATCACGCGGACCGGCGAGTACAAGGTCGAGTCAGCGATCGTCGAGCGTGATCGCCTCCTGCAGATCGTCGCCGCGGATCTCAAGCAGAGCGGTGGGCGTCAGCTCGACATCGTCGTCCGGGCCGATCGCGCCTGCCCCGCTCGGTTCCTGAACCGACTCGCGTCGGAGTTGTCGAAACTCGGCGTGCGTTCGTGGAAGCTCTCGACCGCCGGGGAGGTGGAGTGATGAACTTCCGATCGCCGCACCGGCGTGCCTCTCGGATCCCGCGTCTCCCGCTCGTCGCGCTGATCGACGTCGTCCTGTTTCTGCTGATGTACTTCATGCTCGCCACCGACATGGGCGGCGAGGAACGCCAGCTCGCCGCGACGCTCAAGGCCGATTCGAAAGAAGGCGGCAGCGCGGGAGGCAGCTCGCTCCGGCCGCAGATCGTTTCGGTTGAACCGGCACCCGACGGCTTCCGGTTCCGGATCGGCGACCGCGTCGCCAAAACACGCGACTCGCTCGCTCAGATCCTCTCGCAACTCCCGAAAGACAACGGGGTCGTCGTTCGTGTTTCTCCGGAGTGCTCCGTCGAAGCCGCGGCATCAGCGCTGCAGGCCTGCAAGGACGCCGGGTTCATCAAGGTGAGCTATGTGCCCGCGAGCGAATGAAACCCCCCGCATCCTCCTGCTCGCCGCCGCCGCCGTGTTCGGCGCGGGAGTTGCTCTCGCGCAGCCCGAATCGGAGCCGGTTCCATCCACCGCCGCCGGACAGACCGACGCCTACCTCGCGGACCGTGGCCTCGACACCGTCCTTGCCGCGCGGCTTCGTGAGCAGCTTCGCCGGGCGCAGGGTGCGGAACGCCAGATGGTCGCCGAATCGCTCGCGGTCGTGTACGGGCGACTCCTCGAGTCGGCTCGCACCCCTCAACAGCGTCGCGATATCGAGGCCCAGTGCAAGGTGCTCATCGAGAGCGTCCCGGAGGTCGAGTCGTTCTCGCTGCGCATCGAGCTCGCGCGGAACCTGTACCTCACCGTGGAGAACGAGGCGGAGAGCAAGCGGCTCCTGCTCACGACGCAGGAACAGGACGACGAAACGCTACGCGTGCTCCGTGCTGTTGCTCCGCAGTTCGATGTGCTGAGCCGACGACTGACCTCCGAAGTCGACCGGTGGACACGCCGCCTCGACTCCCCCGGAAACGTTGATCCCGACGAGATCCGCGCAAAGCTCGAGGACGCCAAGGCCCTTCGCTCCCGCGCGGCGTACTACGCGGGCTGGTCGCTCTACTACCTCGCGTACCTCGAACAGGACCCCAAGCACGCCGCTCGCGCCATGGAGGCGTTTGGCGTCATCCTGGGTGCTGTGCCCGGGCACTCCGCGGCAGTCGAGCGGATGACAAAGTCGTACCTCCGATTTCCGCACTACGCCCGGAGCGCGATCGGCTGTGCGCTCTGCGCTTCCATGCTCGGTCGCGATGTTGAGGCCCAGCGATGGCTCGACGCCGTCGAGCAGGCGGATGAAGTCACACCCGAGGTTGCCGAGCAGTTGTTTAGAAGACGCTTGATCATCCTCGCCGAGAACAAGCGATGGGCCGATCTCGCTGTGGCGGTTCGCATGTACCGAACCCGCGACGGCGCCCAGGAGCGACGCCTGAGCAAGGGCGAGGCCCGTCTGCTCGCCGTGCTCGCGCTCGATGCAGGCTCGCAACCCGCTGTGCTCCCCAGAACCGCCAAGCTCACCGCCGACCTTGCACAGATCGCGCTCGCCGACCTTGTTGCGATGGGCGAAGTCTCCCACGTCAACGACCTCTTCCGCCGATTCGGCACCGCTCCGATCGCCGAGAGTGGGTTCATCGCCATGTACCTTCGTGGGCTCGACGCCTACGAGAAGGCCCACGCAGCGCACACCGCCTCGAGCCAGAACCCCCGTGAGCCCGCCACCCTTCCCGAAGTCGTGGGCCAGTTTCGGGAGGCCGCGTCGCTGTTCGCTCAAGCCATCGCCAGCCCGGACGGCGGGAGTTTCCCCGAGGAGGCTTCGCGTGGCAAGATTCGGCACGGTCTCGCCTTGTTTTACGCGGGAGACTTCGAGGACGCGGCAGACCGGCTCGAGAAGGCGTCGGCCGAGTGCGCCACCGCTGAGGACCGTCGCGAAGCGCTTTGGTACGCCATCGTCTCGCTCGATCGAGCGGTCCTCGCCGGGCGTGTCTCGCTGAGCGACCGCTGCAACAACCTTGCCGCATTGCTGGTGAAGCAGTACCCCGGTTCCGAACGCGCTGTTGCGCTCCTGCCCCGGCTCATCAAGTCCAGCCTTATCTCCGGTGATGAGGCGATCAAGGCGTTGATGGAGATTGCGCCCGAATCCCCGCTGTACCTCACGGCGCGGAGCGAGGCGGTCTCCTTTCTGTACGCGAAGTTCACGTCCTCCACCGGGACCGATCGCGACTTCGCCGCGCTCCGCGTCGCAGAAGTCGGTGAGGAAGTCGTCAAGCTCTACCACGCCATCGCCGTCGGAGCTGTGGACGACGGCGCGCGCGACGCGTCCGAGCGCATGACCGTTCGTGCCCGGCAGGTCGCCGACGTCCTCCTCCAGATGTCAAGCCCGGACCCCACCCGCGCCGAGGCCATGCTCTCCCTGATCGAGACCACCGCAGTTCACCACGCCGTGGACCTCGCGGGCCTCGCCCCGGAACTCAACTACTACCGCTTCCAGATCGCGCTCGCTCGCGCTGATGAAGGCGCCGCCGACGCGTGCTACCGCCGGATTCTCGCGTCCTCGCCCGCGGTCCCATCCGCCGCAAAGTTCGCGGCCGCCTGCGACACCATCCGCTTCTCCCGAGCCGCCGAGCGCTTCCGCAACTCGCCGCAAGATCTTGCCGCCGCCAAGTTGGTCGTGCAAAGCGGACAGCCCATCATCGCCCGCGCGGGTGCGAACGCCGCAACGTCCTACGCCAGCGTGATGAATCGTACCGCCGATGCTGCCTTCACCCTCTGGCGTGCCGAGGGGACTTCCGAGATGCGGGACCTTGTGTTCTCGCTCGACTCCGATCTCTGCCGCGTCACCCGGACCGCTGCCTCCATCCGCCGACTCGCGTTCGTCAGCGACTCAAAAGGCGCTAAGGCCGAGGCGCTCGCTCTCTGGGAGGAGATCCTCGCGGGCGTCGACGATACGACCGACCCGTGGTTCGAGGCCCGCTGTGAGTCCCTGAAACTGCTCATCGAACTCAAACCCGCCGACGCCGTCGCCGCGATGCAGCAGCATCGAGTGCTCCACCCGGATCTTGGCCCCGAACGCTGGCGCCCTGTGCTCGAGGAGATCGAACGCTCGATCAAGGCACTCCCGAACTCCGCCGCCCCCGGGGGTGGTAAGTGACCAGCCCAGCCGATCCGCTCCTTCTCTTCTTCGGCGTCCCATGCACCGCACCCCCCAAGGCAATCCTCAACCTCCCGCCGGGGCCCATCGACGAAGAAGCCGTGCTCGCGGCGCTGCGGGCTCGCCTCGCGGCGCTCGCCGCACGCCCAGAATCCGCGACAGTCGCCGCGGATGCCGCACGCGACGTGCTCCATCGCGCCGCTCAGGATTTGCTTTCATCCGCGACGTCGGAACCCCTCCCATCGGTTTCTGTGGCACCCGTCGGAGAGTCCGACCTCATGGAGGTCCGGGCGATGCTCGCGTCTCCGGGTGGGCTCGATAGCCTCGCCTTCGCGCGACTCACAGTGCTCGCGAACGCACGCGGAACTACACCCCAGCGACTGGTCGCGATGGCCACCGGCCAAGCCGTGCCGCCATCCCCGTCGTTCCCCGCATCGCAACCCGCACCCGCTCGACCCGTGGCCAGGCCCGTGCCCCAACCGACCCCGGCCCGTGTTGCAGCACCTGAGTCCTTCAACCGTGTTGAAGCCTTCGAGTCAAACAACCCCTCGCTGGCGGAGATTGATCCCACTTCTCATCTCCTGAAGCTCGTGCTGATCGTCGGCGCAACCGTCGTTGCCTTCCTCGGCATCGGGACGATCGTCCTCTTCTGGGCCCTCAGGCCCGAGCCGGTATCGCCCCCTCCGCTGGTGCGGGAGGAGCGCCCATCCACGGACTCGCGCGGCCCCGTGATCGCCGAGAACACAGGCCCTGCTGCTCCCACCGACCTCGCGACGCAGGATCGTTCATCGGCACCCGATGGTCCGACCGACACTCGACCCGCAGGTGATCGTGTCGCCGCAAACCGGGTTCGCGAGTGGGCCGACGTCGCCAGGACCCTCGACGCCTGCGTCGCAAACGCCCGCATCGATCCCGCCGAAGCGACCGCGAGTTTCGAGAGCGCCGTGGACGAGATGTCGAGGCGTTGGGTCGAAGCAAGCTCGGACGGAGTCCTCGCCTCCAGCAACTCGGTCATCGACTTCCTCTACGCCGTCAGCTCCGACCCCTCGCTCGCCGATCGTGCGGCGAAGGCCGTGCTCCGTGGACTCGATGGAATGCACGCCGAAGCAGGTTCTTTCCCCACGCAGGATGGCGTGCTTGCCTTCGTCTGGTCCTG